>NZ_JBSGBG010000026.1:0-3258 GCF_053601135.1 Actinosynnema sp. NPDC004786
GTCCGGGTCACCCCCACCCCGCGGTGGGGGTGCCGGCCCGTCGCCGTGCGCCTGGTGCGGGACCCGTCCGGCGCGTCGAGCGGCCGGAGCCCGGCGGTGCGCACGTGCGGCGCGGAGCGGGGTGTCGACCGGCCCGGCGTCGGAGCCGGTCCGCGAGTCGGTCGACAGGGCCGAACGTGTGCACTTCACCGATTCCGGCGACAGGGCGCGACACGCGATGATTCACTCGCCCTGATCACGGGACGGAGGTGTCGGGCGAGCGTGCGTGAGGAGTTGCGCGCCTACCTCGGGCGCACCGAGGGCAAGCTGACCATGATCGCCGCGCTGACGTCCGTGTCGGCGCTGCTGCTCGGCCTGATCGGCCTGCTGGTGCTCCAGGGCAAGCAGGACCTGCTGGACGACGCCGTGGAGCGGCGCGGTGTGCTCACGTCCGCGGCGCTGGACATCTACCGCGCGTTCGCGGACGCCGACGCCACCTCGCTGGACGCGGTGCTGGTCGACCAGCAGCGGTCGCCGCAGCTCCAGCAGGAGTTCCGGGAGAACGTCTTCGACGCCCTCGACGCGTTGCGGGTCGCGGCGGAGCGGGACGGCGGCGGGAGCGCGGCCGAGCGCGTCCGGCGCCTCACCGACCTGGTGCCGCAGTACGTGCAGTTCGTCGAGACGGGCTGGAGCGCGGGCCGCGAGGGGCACCCGGTCGCCACGTCCTACCTGAGCCAGGCGAGTTCCCTGGCCCACCAGAGGATCCTCCCGGACGCCAAGGCGCTGTACGACGACCAGATCGCGGAACTCACCGAGGCCCAGCGCGACGCGTCGAGCCAGTCCTGGCCGCTCTGGCTGCTCGGGGTGGCCGTGCTGGGCGTCCTCCACTGGTCCAACCGGTTCCTGTTCAAGCGCACCAAGCGCCGCTACAACACCGGCCTCGTCACCGCGGCGGTGCTCACCGGCGTCGCCCTCCTGGTCACGGCGATCCCGCTGCTGGTCTCCGGCGGCCACGCCGCGGACAGCATCCGGCAACGGGAGGAGGTGGTCGCGCCCCTGGCGCAGGCCCGCAACGTCGGCCGGTCCGCCGACGGCCGGGAGGCCCGCCTGCTGATCTACCCGTCGGTCGGGGACAAGGAGGCGTTGCGGAACGACCTCGCCGAGATCGCCCGGCTGATCGCCGAGGCCGGCCGGTCCGCCACCGACCGCGAGCGCATCGACCAGGCGGCCGAGCAGGCGCGGAAGTGGGCGGACGCGGACGCGGTGCTGATCGCGACCGACTCGAGGATGACCTACCCGGAGACCGGCTCGCTCGTGACGCCGCCCGAGCAGGGCAAGTCGACCGCGGAACAGGTGGACGAGCACCTCACCGCGGCGATCTCCGCCTACACCACCGCGTCCGCCGACGCCACCGCCGCGGCCCGCGCGTGGCTCGGCGGGCTGGACGTGGTCTTCGCCCTGTTGATGGCGGGGGCGGCCGTCGCGGCGCTGGCCGGCCTCCGGCCCCGGATCGCGGAGTACTACCGATGAAGCGCTGGCTGCCGGTCCTGCTCCTGCTGGTGCTCGCGGGCTGCTCGGTGCACCCCGCCCAGATCGCCGAGCGCACCGCCGAACCCGTGCTGCCCAACGGCTACCGCGACCCCGGGGAGCCGGCCGAGGTGCCGCCGGAGTGCACCACGCCGGAGGGCCGGGCGGAGTACGACCCGATGCGCACCCTCAACCCCGCGGGCGGCCGGGAGGACGGCACGAGCGTGCTCGACGGCCCGACGCTCGCGGAGATCCGCCGGACCGGCCTGGACGTCGGCGTCAGCCAGACCACGCCCCTGCTCAGCCGCCGCGACCAGGTGACCGGCGAGATGGAGGGCTTCGAGATCGACCTGATCAACCGGATCGCGACCGAGCTGTTCGGCCGGCCGCTCCAGCCGAACGACACGATGCTGCGGCTGGTCACCATGCCCACCGGCAGTCGGCTGCTGGCCCTCGACACGGACAAGAACGAGGCGGCCAAGAACCGCGAGGAGACGCTGCGCGAGGTCCCGGTCGTGGACATGGTCGTGGCCGACGTGACGATGACGTGCGACCGCGTCTACAACCACGACATCATCTACTCGACGCCCTACCTCACCACGAACGCGGGCCTGCTGACCCGCAGGGGCACCGAGACCCGCGACTCGCTGGAGAAGCTGCGCGACCGCAAGGTGTGCGCCGCCTCGGCCACCACGAGCATCGTCGACCTGCTGGAGGCGCAGGAGACGACCGGCATCAAGCCGGTCTCGACGCCCGACTCCAGCGAGTGCCTGATGCTCCTGCAACGAGGGCTGGTGGACGCGGTCTACACCGACTTCCCGATCCTGCAGGGCCTCCAGACGCAGGACCCCGGCACCGAGCTGACCGACCTGCCGGGCCGGGGCGGCGGCACCGCGGGCGTCGCGATCAGCAACAAGCACCGGGACCTGGTCCGGTTCGTCAACGGCGTGATCGCCGCGATGCGCGCGGACGGCTCGCTGCGCGCGTCGCACGAGCGGTGGTTCGGCGAGAAGGTCCGGGCGGCCGGCCTCCGGCAGGGGCCGATCCTCCCGCTGCCGCCCATCGCCTACGTCGACTAGCGCCCCGCGCCGGGATCCCGCCCGCACGACGCGGTGACGCCGAACGCCCGCCGCCGTGAGGGGGCTACCCGGCGGCCACCGGGAAGAGCGCGGCGAAGGCCGCGGGCACCAGCGAGTACACCGGGGCCGACGCGAGGGCCACCGCGACGCCGAACGGCACCACCACCGGCAGGTGCGCGGCGCGACGCGACAGGACCACCGCCGTCACGGCCGCGAGCACCAGGCCGGCCGCGAGCACCCCGCGCCCGGTGTGGCCGAGCTGCCACAGCACGACCACGATGCCGCCCGGCAGGCCGACGGCGAGCCCCGCCCACAGCGGGTCGGCCCGGCGTCCCGCCCGCGACCGCGCGGCGGCCGTGGCGGCGGCGACCGCGACCAGGGCCTGCGGCACGAACACGAGCAGGAACTCCGGCACCGCCCGCGCGAGCGCCGCCGCGAGCCCGACGAGGATCACGACCCCCGCCTGCAAGCCCGCGGCCGTGACCGCGGCGACGCGTGGCGACGGCGCGAACCGGCCCGCCACCACGGCCGCGACCACGCTCCACCGCCCGGCGGCGACCCCCACGAACACCGTCCGGGCCACCGCGGGCGCGAGCACTCCCACGGCGGCCTCGGCGACCACCAGCGCGAGGCCCGCGACCAGCCCGAACCGCCCCGGCCCGCCCGCCGAACC
>NZ_JBSGBG010000026.1:3356-121737 GCF_053601135.1 Actinosynnema sp. NPDC004786
CCGCCCCGGCCCGCCGAACCGCCCCGGCCCGCCGAACCGCCCCGGCCCGCCGAACCGCCCCGGCCCGCCGAACCGCCCCGGCCCGCCGAACCGCCCCGGCCCGCCGAACCGCCGCGGTAGGTCCGCCACCACCCCCGCCGCCATCGCGTCCCCCTCGACCACTCGGATGCGCCCTTGACAGGACGGCGGGGGTGCGCGGAGGTTGCGCCGGGGTCGGGACCGATCCGGGGCGGGCCGCTCGACGGGCACGCCCACGACGGGAGGCCGACGCGTACCGACAGCCCTCCGGGCTCACCCGGCCAGCGGTTCGCCGCACGCGCCGCAGAACTTGTACCTGCCCTCCCACCGCTGCCCGCACCTCGGGCAGACGAGTTCCGGCACGGCGGCCGCGGCCGGGTCGTCGGCGACCGGCGGCAGCTCGACCGCGGGGCTCATGCTCGACATCACCGAGCTCATCCCCACGTACAGCAGCTCTTCCGCCGTGAGCCCCGCCCGGATGCGGACGTTCCCGTCCGCCGGGTCGCCCACCACGTCGACCAGCCGCAGCAGCCGGCCCAGCACCTTCTCGTTGTTCAGCGACGTCGCCAGCGCCACCGCGCGCCCCCAGTGCCGGGCCGCCGCGTCCAGGTCGTGCGCGTCGTGCGCGTCGCAGCCCGCCATCACCGCCTGGCCCAGCTCGGTCTGCCGCGTCACGTGCGCGACCTTCGGGTCGATCACGCTGGACAGCTTCAGGTCGTTCGTCCACTGCGCCACCACGACGGCCGGGTCGCCGTCGCCCACCCGCACGAAGTCCGTCGACCCCGGCTTGCGCACCTCCAGGTCGACCCGCGCCAGCAGCACGTCGTGGTTCAGGGTCACCGTCCCGGCCGACGACACCGCGAGCCGCAGGAAGAACTCGCGGGTCTCGGCGCCCCACGACCCGGTCGCGAACGCCGTCTTGCGCTCCGCCAGCGGGTCGCCGACCAGCGCGGCCTCGGTCGGGAACGTCTGCCGCAGGAAGGCGACGGACGAGCGGAGCGTCGTGGACACCACGAGCCGCGCCTCGGGGATGACCTTCTCCATCGCGGTCCGGGTCATGGCCTCGAAGTCGGCGACGAGGTCCTCCGGCTGCCGCACGGCGTCCGCGGTGCCGTGCAACGCCTCGGCGATCCGCAGCAGCTCGCGCTTGTCCCAGTCCGCGCCGACACCGCGCGGGTCGCAGGTGTACATCCGCGAGCCCGCCGCCAGCTCCGCGTCCAGCTTCTCGTCGCCGGGGTTGTTCTGGCCGTCGGTGAGCAGGATGACGTGCCGCACCGCGGTCGGGTGCCCGGACAGCAACCGGCGCGCCAGCCCCAGCCACTCGCCCATGCGCGTGCCGCCGCCGGCCTTCAGCGCGCGCACGGCGTTCTTCGCGGCACGCCGGGTCTCCGGGGTCGCCGCGACCAGCCGGGGCCCGGTCGGGTACACCACCCGGGCGCCGTGCGTGCCCTCGACCACCGCGAACAACGCCCCGTCGCGCAACGCGTCGATCGCCGCGCTGGTCGCCCGCTGCGCCGCCGCGATCTTCTTGTGCGGGTAGGCCATCGAGCCGGAGCAGTCGATCGCGATCACCTGGGCCACCTCCGGCGCGGCGGCGCCGCCGACGAGGCCCTGCGTGGACACGGTCAGCACCGCGTCCATCTCGTCGTCGTCCGTGGACAGGTAGGGGTTCTGGCTCACCGACAACGAAAACCCGGACTCCATGGCTCCCTCTCAGCGGCTCGTGATCGGCCGGTGGTGGTTCGCGCGGTCGACCAGCAGCGAACGGTCCGCGCGGGTGGCGGCCTGCCGGGCCAGCGCGCGGTACGACTCCTCGACCCGCAACCGCAGCGGCGTGGCGTCCGCGCCCGCGGCCAGCGCGACGGCCAGCGCCGCCTCCCGCACCACGGTCTCCAGCCGCACGCGCGACTCGCCCGAGGGCGCGCCGCCGTCGAGGTACAGCTCCCGCAGGCGGGCGGTGGCGGCGGCGAGGTCCTCGTCGGTCGGCCGGACGACCCGGTCGCCGGCGCGGATGTGGCCGCTGAGCACCCGGACGGCCGCGATGTGGGCCGCGTCGAAGTACCGCGACGCCTGCGGCGTCTCGTCCAGCAACGCCACCGCGCCCGCCCGGTCGCCGCGCGCGAGCCGGACGCGGGCCAGCCCGAACACCGCGCTCACCACGGACCGGTCACGCCGCCACACCGCCTCGTACAGCGCCTCGGCCCGGTCGAGGTCCCGCTCGTGCTCCGCGCAGTACGCCAGCGCGAGCTTGGGCGCGTCCTCGCCGGGCAGCCACGAGTACACGTCGTCGAACGCCTGCCGCGCCGCGTCGACCTCCCCGTCCGCCAGCGCGATCAGGCCCTCGTGCCACCGCACCCGCCAGTCGCGGCCGAGCAGGCCGCGCGCCTGGGTCAGGCTCTCCCGGGCCGCGGCGACGTCCTGCGCGGCCAGCGCCGCCCGGCAGCGCACCAGCGCCGTCTCCGGCGAGGTCAGGTTGGCGCTGTCCAGTCGCGCGATGAGGCGTCGGGGGTCCTCGGTGTCGGCGGCGGCGAGCACGTCGGCGGCCGGGTCGCCCGCGGTGGCGCGCGGCACCGGCAACCCGACCGCGACCACGGCGGCCGCCGGCCTGCCGTCGGGCAGTTCGGCCTCGGCGAGCCGGTCGACCGCGCGGTCCGTCCACGTGGCCAGCGCCGGCACCGCGCCGAGCCCCGCGTCCAGCAGGGTCGTCGTGTGCACGAACACCGTCGACGGCTCCGGCCGCGCCACCCCGTCGCGCAACGACGCCACCTCGCGCAGCACGCCGCGCAACTGGTCGGCCATCTCCGCCGCCGAGCCGTAGCGCTGGTCCGGGTCGAGGTGCTTGGCCCGGTCGTAGGCGCGCTGGAACGAGTTCAGCCCCACCGCGAGGTCCGTGCGCTCGGGCTCGTCGTGGTCGGCGGTGGCGTAGTCCAGCCGCCGCAACATCACGCCGAGCGTGTGCAGGTCCGACTGCACGGTCAGGCCCCGCTCGGCGATCTCCCGCTCGTCCACCTGGTACGGCCGGGTGCCGACGATCTTGCTGGTGCGGTCGCCGATCCGGCGCACCGCGCCGAGGTCGATCAGCTTGACCCGGTTCGCGCGCTCGCCGTACTTGCCGGACCGGATGATCACGTTGTCCGGCTTGAGGTCGCAGTACAGGAAGCCGCGCTCGTGCAGGTAGTCGAACGCGGCCAGCAGTTGCAGCCCCGCGGCGATGACGTGCTCGGTGCGCAGCGGCTCGCCCAGCGGCACCCGGCCGCGCGCCGACAGGTCGGCGACCTCCTCCAGCACCAGGCCGTCCACGTACTCCATCACGATGTACGCGCGGTCCTCGCCGGTGTGCGCGTCCGGGTGGCTGACGAAGTTGTAGATCCGCACGATGTTCGGGTGGTCCAGCAGCGTCAGCGCCTGGCGCTCCTTGGTGGAGATGTCCAGGTCGGCGACGTCGATGAGGCCCTTGAGCACCACCGGGTTGTCGTCCAGGTGCGTGTCCCTGGCCAGGTAGATCCAGCCGAGGCCGCCGCGGGCGAAGCACCCCACCACGCGGTACTGGTCGGCCACCAGCGCACCCGGTTCCAGGCTGGGCAGGAACGAGAACGGCGTGCCGCAGGCCAGGCAGAACCCCGAGTCGCGCTGGGGCAGCGCGCTCCGGTCGGGGCACTGCTCGTTGGGGCACAGGCGGGTGCGCACCGGCACCCGCGGGTCGGTGATGATCCGGCTGGTCGGGTCCTTGAAGTCGAAGACGGGCAACGACATCGGGTCGCCGGTGTGCGTCCGGCGGCCGGTCGTCGCGGCGCTGCTCGCCGTCCGGCCCGACGCCCGGCCCGACGCCCGGGCCGCCGTCCGGGCGGGCGTGCCCCGCCGCACCGCCGCCGGTTCGCCGCAATCGACGCAGAACCCCGTGTCGTCCACGGTCCCGCCGCACTGCGCGCACGCCGTCATCCCCGATCCCCTCCCGTCAACCGCCGCCGCACCGCCGCCTCGCACGCCTGCACGGCGCCCAGCGCCACGGCCAGGTCGACCGGGTCGGCGTCGAGCGCCGCGTGCGCCCTGCGCAGGTGCCTGTCGAGTTCGAGGTCCTCGGCGAAGCCGGCCGCAGCGGCGCGCGCGTGCGCCGTCGCCAGCCGCCCGCGCAGCACGGACAACTCGTCCTCCACGTGCCGCCGCGCCGCGCGCTCGCGTTCGGCCCGCGTGATCGCCCGGTCGAACCGCGGCAACTTGTCCTCGACCAGCCGCCAGTCCGTCGCGGCGGCACGGCGCAACGCGCTCAGCCCGAGCCGCAGCTTGGTGGCCGCAGTGTCCGGCTCCTCCGCCATCAGCGCGGACACCCGGGCGACGAACCCGTCCAGCCGCGTCACGACCGCGGCCCGCGCCAGCTCCCGCGCCGCGGCCAGGTCCGCGGCGTCGCCGTCGCGGAAGCCCAGCACCAGCCGCGCGCCGCTGGCCACCATCGGCCGGCCCACGTCGTCCAGCAGCGACCGGGGATCGCGGGCCGCGTCGACGCCGTCGATCACGACGGTCATCGGCGGCGTGCCCGCCCGCACGCGGTCGGTGCTGGAACCGCGGCTCACCAGGCCGGCCCGGTCCACGATCCGGCGGGAGACCTCCTCGGTGGTCAGCCCCTCGACGTCGATCGCGAGGTCGGGCGCGGGCGACTCGCCGACCGCGGACAACGCGACCGCGTCCTTGAGGTGCAACAGGTCCTGGCCGACGACGAGCAGCACCGCCCCGCCGTCCTGCCTGCGCCCCAGCCAGTCCATCAGCGCCCGCACCCGGTCGTTGTAGTGCGCCGCGCGGTTCTTGAACCGGGCGTCGATGCCGTCGTCGCCGACCACCCAGCGCGACAGCACGGGCAGGTGGCGCTCGATCGCCGCGACCGGGATCATCCAGGACAGCCCGACCCCGTTCTCGTTGTACTCGCTGACCACGATGCCGAGCACGTGCCCGTTCTCGTCGTCGGCGACGCCCGCGCCGCTGAACCCGCGCTGCACCCGGTGCCCGCCGGCGCCGTTCATCTGCTGCCACTCGGCGCCCGCCATGCCGGAGAGCGTCATGGTCGCCCACGCGCCGACCTCTTCCAGGCCGCGCGGGTAGCCCTGGGCGTGCACGGACCTGTTCCACGACATGGCGACCTCGCGCAACGTCGCCGGGCGCACCCCGGGCTGCGGCGTCGCCAGGCGGAGCAGCGCCACGTCACCGCGCTCGTGCTGCGGCTCGACGTGCTCGACGATGTGGGCGCTGCTCGCGGGCATCCCCGGCAGGGCGACCATCTCGACGGCGAGGTCCTCGGCGGCCAGCGCGACGTGGGCGCACGTCAGCACGTGCTCGCTGTCCAGCAGCACGCCCGCGCCCAGCACGCCGCGCCGCCCGCGGCACCGAAGCCGCACCCGCCACTCCTCCGCTCCGTGGGGGAACGGCCCGGCACGGCCCTCACCGGCGATCATGGTCGAACCCTAGGCGCGGGCCCGGGGCGGCGATCACCCTTTGGTGGCAAAACGCCCGAACGGCCTAGGAACCCGCGCGGACCGCCGTTGACGAGGCGGTGTTCGGCCTGTGACGCAGGTCTCATCGCGCTGATGTGTATCAGCGCGTCGTCCGCGCGCTCTGGTCCAGTGTGCTCGATTCCTCGCGGGGTGGCATGGCCACCGGTGTCCGGTTTGGTGTGCGGCGTCCGTTCGGTCGCTCTTGGTGCGGACTTCCGAAGTCGTCCGGCGAACGGGGGAGCGGCACGGCTCGTCGGGCGTCTACCCGGGGTGGGGCGCACCCGGCGACCGGGGTGCTCCAAGTGGACGATCGCCGGTAACGGCGGTCCCGCGGCCGGCGACTCGGACGGGTGTGCGCGGTCGGCGCGCCCCACCGCCACTTCGTTGACGGTCGGGGAGGCGTCGTCAAAGATGCACAAAACGGATGATCCGTCGGCGCCACGAAAAGTGGTGCGACCGTCGCGATGGGTGGTCGCCGCTGTCGGTTCGACTTGGGGGGTTTGATGTCAGCGGGGTGTCCCGCGCTGTCCGAACGGGGGGAGCGCGGCCACCATTGTCCGGTCCACGTCGGACCGGGCGGTGCAGCAAGGGGAAATTATCCTCCATTGCCTGAAGGCCCTCAGGCAGCCGTCCAGGAATCCGTCCGCCCGAGCCGGGGCGGACGGGTGTTCCGCAACCTCTCCGCCGCGTGTTGCTGAAGATGGAAGGCTTGACGTGAGTAACGAAGTGCACTATCCCGGGGCCGGCGCCGCGTCGGTCTCGGTGCTGCCGTTCCGGGCCCGGTCCGCCGGGCGGGAGGTGTTTTCCGCCCTGCCCTTCGAGACGGGCTTACCGGGCGACCGCGCCACCTGGCGCACGCTGCTGGACCGGGTCGACCTGCTGTCGGTGCGCGAGCGGGAGGTGCTGCTCCTGCTCGGGGCCGGCGCCTCCAACCGGACGATCGCGACCAGGTTGAACGTCGCGGAGCGCACGGTGAAGGCGCACGTCGCCCAGGTGATGGCCAAGCTCGTCGTGGAGTCGCGGCTCCAGGCCGGGCTCGTCTCGCTCGTGTTCCAGTGGACCCGGGACGGTTCCGCGCTCGTCGGCTCGTCCATTCCCGGGGAGTCACCGACCGGGCACGGAGAGTCCGCCTGAGCGGGTTCGTTAATTGTTTCGCGAGTAGGTAAGACCCTCGTTGCAATGTGGCATCGGGGGTCGCCGCGGACCGCTCCCGTGCGGTAGTGGCGCATTGCGAAACCGCGGTCACCTGTATTGGACCAAAGTTCCATTGATCCGGCTCCGGTCGACCGGCAGGCTGGTCTCACGTTTGTGGAGTGGCGCGACCGGATGGGGGTCTCTTTGTCATGCGTTCCTACGGGTCCTATATCGCCGGTTCAGATGTTCCCTCCGAATCCTGGGTCTACACCGTCAGGGCGTCCGCGCTCCTGGACGACTTCATGCCGAACCTGAAGGTGAAGCGGGAACTCGAACGGGGCAAGCGCGACGACGGGGATTCGCTGCCCAGCATCGCGGCCCGCTGCGCGCTGACGAGCGACGACCACCTCCTGGAAGCCCTCGAACGGGCCAGGGAGGCGGCGCCCGCGTGGGGCGCGTTCCCGTTGGAGACCCGCATGCGGCTCGCGGAGCGCGTGCACGAAGAGGTGTTGCGGCGGCGGGAGGAGTTCGTCGACGTCCTGGTCGCCGAGGGGCACCCGCGCCGGTTGGCCGAGTGGGAGATCGCGGGCGTCCTGCAGGGCACCGCGCCCGAGACGCTCGACCTGTGGCGCAGGCAGATGCGCGAGGAGCGGCGGATCGGCCCGCGCACGCTCGTGCTGGTGCGCAAGCCCGACGGCGTCGTGGTGCTCAGCCCGCCGCAGAACGCCGCCGCGTCGAACTCGGTCCTCGGCGTCCCCGCGCTGGTCGCGGGCAACGCGCTGGTGGTCAAGGCGCCGCGCAGCTCGCCCTTCGGCGTGATGTTCGTGTGGCGCGAGATCGTCGCCCCGATCCTGGAGGAGCTGGGCGCGCCGGCCGGCACGCTCAGCCTGGTCTGCGGCCAGCCCAACAAGATCATGAACCAGTGGCTGGAGAGCCCGCTGGTCGACGACATCTTCTTCTTCGGCGGCAGCGAGCGCGGCATCCAGATCGGCCAGGACGCGGTGGCGCGCGGCAAGAAGCCCGTGCTGGAGCTGGCCGGCAACGACGGCTGCGTCGTGTGGAAGGACGCCGACCTCGACCTGGCCGCCGAGGCGCTGACCGAGAGCTTCTTCGGCTCCGGCCAGATCTGCATGGTGCCCAAGTACGCGGTGGTGCACCCCGAGGTGGCCGACCGGCTGCTGGAGCGGCTGGCGAGCCTGGCCGCGAAGATCCGGCCCGGCTACCCGGAGGACCCGGAGGTGCTGCTGTCGCCGGTGATGCGCACCGACGACTACTTCAACCACCTCAACGAGGCGACCGCGGCGGGCGCGCGGGTGATGACCGGCGGGCACCGCGTCGAGCTGGACGGCACCGTGTCGGACACCGGGCCGTTCATCGCGCCGACCGTGCTGCGCGTCGACGGCCTCGCCGGCGCGCGCGAGCTGTCGGCGGTGCGCGAGGAGACGTTCTTCCCGCTGCTGCCCGTGGTCGTGCCGACCGAGGACGACGGCACGCTGCTGGACCAGGTCATCACGTTCCTCAACGGCAACAAGTACGGCCTGCGCAACTCCCTGTGGACGACCGACCCGGAGGTGATCGAGGCGGTGGCGTCCAGGGTGACCAACGGCGGCCTGCTCAAGGTCAACGACTCGCACATCGGCTTCGTGCCGTGCCTGTCCACGCACGGCGGCACCGGCCTGACCGGCGGCCCGTTCGGCGAGCTGAACTACCCGCTGCTGCGCACGTCGCACCTGCAGGGCATCAGCATCGCCGAGGGCGTGCAGCCGCGCACCGCGGTGTTCGAGTCCGCGGCGTCGGCGGAGGTCGTGCGATGAGGCTGCTGTCGAGGGAACGCGAGGCGTGCGAGCGCCACCTGCCCGGCCTGGACGACAAGCTGGCGTCCATCCCGCTGATGGAGCTGGAGTCGCCGGACAGCCCCGGCATCGGCCTGTACCGGTCGGCCGGCGGCGCGGGGCTGCTCATCCCGACCGTGCACGGCGGCGGCGGGGCGTCCGCGGTGGACGCCGTCCGCGTCACGCGTGCCGTGGCCGCGCGCTCGCCGTCGCTGGCGGTCGCCACGACCATGCACCAGTTCTCGGTGGCGAGCCTCGTCGCGCTGGCCGAGTCCAGCACCGGCCTGGAGTGGATGCTCCTCGACGGCGTCGCCCGCGACCAGCGGCTCATGGCGTCCGGCTTCGCCGAGGGCCGCACGTCGAGCGGCATCCTGACGCCGACCATGAAGGGCGTCTGGGACGGCACGAACTGGCGGGTCAGCGGGCGCAAGCAGCCGTGCAGCCTGTCCCGCTCGATGGACCTGCTCACCGCGAGCGTCGCGCTGGAGCACCCGGAGGAGGGCACCCGCACGGGCATCGCGCTGATCCCGGCCGCCGCGCCGGGCATCTCCGTCACGCCGTTCTGGGGTTCCCCGGTGCTGGCGGGCGCGGAGTCCGACAGCGTGGTGCTGGAGGACGTCGAGGTCCACCCCGACCTCATCGTGGAGCTGACCACCGGCCTGGACGGCGAGCTGGACGACCTCCAGACGCTCGGCTTCGTCTGGTTCGAGCTGCTGGTGACGGCCTGCTACCTCGGCGTCGCGATGAACCTCGTGGAACGGGTGCTGACCGCGGCGCGCGGTCCGGCGCACGAACGGCTCGGGCTCGCCATGGCGGTCGAGGGCGCGGCCCTCGCGCTCGACGGCGCGGCCCGCAACCTGGACGAGGGCGACGGCGGCAACGACGGCCTGGCCCGCTCGCTGATCGCCCGCTTCACCGTCGCCGACACCGTCCGCGCCACCACGGCCAAGGCGGTGGAACTGCTGGGCGGCATGGCCTTCGCGGGCTCGCCCGAGGTCGGCTACCTGGCCGCGGCGTCGAACGCCATCGGCTTCCACCCACCGTCCCGGCACAGCTCGGCGGACGCCCTCCTGGGGTGGTTCTCCGGGCGTCCCGTCGTCATCGACTGACCGCCCACCCGGGACACCTGAGGAGAACACGTGACAGCCACAGTCG
Source organism: Actinosynnema sp. NPDC004786 (assembly GCF_053601135.1). Classification (NCBI taxonomy): domain Bacteria; kingdom Bacillati; phylum Actinomycetota; class Actinomycetes; order Pseudonocardiales; family Pseudonocardiaceae; genus Actinosynnema; species Actinosynnema sp. NPDC004786. The sequence goes on from NZ_JBSGBG010000026.1 coordinate 12,976, forward strand.
GGCAGGGGCTCGACCACCAGGAAGTGCTCGACCTCTACCGCCGCCACCTCTCCCGCGGCCGCGCGAAGATCTCCGAGGTCTTCGGCACGCAGATGGAGGTGGCCTCGCGGGGCGCGTGGATCGAGACCTCCGACGGCGGCCGCTACCTCAACGCCGGCGGCTACGGCGTCCTCATCCACGGCGCCCGCCACCCGCACGTCGAAGAGGCCGTGATCCGGCAGATCCGGACCAACCCCATCGCGAGCCGCATCCTGCTGGAGCCGGAGGCGGCGCGGGCCGCGGCGGCGCTCGGCCGGGTCGTGCCGGACGGCCTCGCGCACGTGCACTTCGCCGGGTCCGGCGCCGAGGCCACCGAGGCGGCGATCAAGCTCGCCCGCACGCTGGGCCGCACCCGCCTGGTGTCCACCACCGGCGGGTACCACGGCAAGACGCTCGGCGCGCTCTCCGTCACCGCCAACGGCCTCTACCAGGACCCGTTCCGCCCGCTGCTGCCCGACGTCGCGCACGTGCCGTTCGGCGACGCCGACGCGCTCGCCGCCGAGCTGGCCACCGGGCCGCAGGCGTGCGTGGTGCTGGAGCCGATCCAGGGCGAGGGCGGCGTGGTCATCCCGCCCGAGGGCTACCTGCGCGACGTGCGGGCGATCTGCGACCAGCACGGCGCGCTGATGGTCCTGGACGAGATCCAGACCGGCATGGGCCGGCTCGGCGCCTGGTGGGGCGCGGACCGGGAGGGCGTCACCCCGGACATCATGCTGGTGGGCAAGGGCCTGTCCGGCGGGATCGTCCCGGTGTCCGCGATGGTCGCGACGCCCGCCGTGTTCAAGGCGTTCGCCAAGGACCCGTTCATCCACACCTCGACGTTCTCCGGCGCGCCCATCGCGATGGCCGCCGCCCGCGCCGCCGTGGAGGCCATCGAGCAGGACGGCCTCGTCGAGCGCGCGGCCGTGCTCGGCGAGACCCTGCTGACCGGGATGCGGGAGGTCGTCGACCGGCGCTGCCCGCACCTGGTGCGGGAGGTCCGGGGCGTCGGCCTGCTCATCGGCGTCGACATGGCGGGCCCGGGCCTGGCCGGGGCGCTGCTCGCCGAGATGGTCGACCGCCACCTGATCGTGAACTACTCGCTCAACGCCGGGGCCGTGCTCCGGTTCACGCCGCCGGCCGTGCTGACCGACGACGACGTCGACTTCCTGCTCTCCGCGTTCGACGGTGCCTGTGCCGAGCTCTCGGCGCGCTACCCGACCGCCGATTCGACAGGAGCAAGCTGAAGTGCGCCACGTAGAGGTCCACGCGTTCATCCGGGGTGTCGACGCCGGGACCGTCTTCGACACCCTCGCCGACTTCCGCCACTACGCCGAGCTGGTGGACATCGTCCGCTCGGTCGAGATGGAGACGTCGCCCGACGGCTCCACCGTCAGCCACTGGGTCGTGGAGTTCCGCAACGGCCTGCTCCAGTGGACCGAGGAGGACTGGTTCCGCCGCGACGAGCTGCGGCTGGACTTCAACCAGACGGACGGGGACTTCGACGAGTTCTCCGGCGGCTGGGTGCTCGACCCCACGCCCGACGGCGTCCGGACCGCGTTCGTCACCGACTTCGACTTCGGCGTGCCCTCGCTGGCGAGCATCGTCGAACCGGTCGCCGAGCGCGTGCTGAGCGACGTCATCCAGCTGATCCTGATCGGCCTGTTCGGCGACGCCGCCGAGTTCCCGGAGGGGACCGTCGTCCCCGAGCGCCACGCCGCCGCCGTCAGCGCCTGACCGACCAACCGCAGGAGGGAAAGACCATGGGCAACGCCCGCAGCGACCTGTACCGGGCCCACGCCGCTCCGAACACGGTGCCGGAGGGCAAGCTGCTCACCGACCTCGCGCCGAAGCAGCTGTTCCGCGCCACCCAGATCGCCCTCGCCAAGTCCACCCTGTCGCGCAAGCGGCTGCCGGTGAAGCTCGACCTGGAGGAGTACCGCTCCCCGGAGTTCCGCTACGACACCGAGTCGGCCGAGCGCTGGCAGAAGCTGCTGGAGGACGTGCCGCTCAACAGCGACGGCGTCCGGTGGATCCACGAGGACGACGCCGTGCTGTTCTACGGCATCCGCCACTTCGAGATGGACTACGACGAGTTCGTGTCCCGGGTGGACATCAGCCGCGTCGGCGACGCGTTCCGCGACGTGCTGGGCATCAACACCCAGGTCCTGCACCGCGACTCGGCCGGCCGCCCGACGCTCCAGATCGAGCGGATCGCCGCGCTGGCGCAGCCGAACTACACGGCGTTCCTCGGCAAGGACGAGCTGGACGTCTACAAGCTCGAGCACATGACCTACGAGCCGGACGAGGTCCGCAACTGGATGCGGACCGTGTGCAGCCCCAACGCCTCCACCTCCGCGGACGACGGCTACCTCGGGTTCCGCCGCGCCGCGGGCGGCGGCACGGACATCGTGTTCGTGGCCCGCCAGGCGTTCCCGCGGCCCCGGATCATGGTCGCGCTGCGGCTGGACCGCTGGGAGTGGTTCCGCACCAAGCTCACCGAGGCCGCGTACATGGACTTCTGGAACGACACGGTCGACAACATCATCGCCCGCTACGAGGGCCAGGAGATCGGCATCGGCCGCCCCAACCGGGGCAAGGGCTCCGCCAAGCGCGTCGCGGCCGCGGTCGGCGTCGTCGGCGCCGCCCTCTACCTGCGCAACCGCCGTCGGGCCGCGAAGCGCCGCTGAGCGACCCCACCGGTGACGAGAGAGGAGGTCCTGATGGAGTACCCGTACGCGTTCCACATCGCCCTCGACGGCAACGGCCTCAACGGGCTGGAGGGACGGGCCGGCGTCTGCATCTTCCGGTACGACCCGCAGAGCGGCCGGTACGCCTACGACGTCGAGTACTACGACGGGATGGCGGGCGGCCACGCGGTCAGCGTGAGCCCGGACCGGCGGGTCGGCTTCCTCGGCAGCACCGGCCAGCACCTGATGTTCTACGACGCGGCGAACGGCGAGGAGATCCAGCGGATCTCCACGCTGCGGTTCGAGCCGACCGACTCGTCGATCAAGGGCAGCACGCACGTCGCGTGGATCAACGACACGCAGGCCGTCGCCGCGATGGGCGACGGCCTGTGGTTGACCGACCTCCAGCGGCTGGACAAGGCCGAGCGGCTCGGCGACCACGGCGTGAAGCTGCCGCACGCGATGAAGACCACGGCGTCCGGGCGCTACCTGGTCTACGGCGGCATGGACCACCCGGGGCGCGGCGAGGCGTGCGAGGTCGGCATCTTCGACCTGCACACCCGCACCGCGCGCCGGGTGGCGCTGCCCGCGACCTGCTGGCACGTGGTGGCGCACCCGGTGGAGGACCGCTTCTACGCCCTGTCGTTCCGGGTCAACCCGCAGGACGGCCGGGACTGGCACGAGTGGAGCATCGCCCAGTTCAAGGAGTACGCGTTCGAGATCGACGCGGAGACCGGGCAGGTGCTGCGGCACTGGTCCGCCGGGCACGACACGCCCGCGCACATCAACTCCGACGTCTGCATCTCCGACCGCGAGCTGATCTACTGCAACGGGGCCAGCGGGACGATCGTGATGATCGACCTGGCGAGCTTCACGACGTTCCGGGTGCTCGACGAGCGGCCGAGCCTGCGTGCCCAGCTCCGGGCCGGCCGCCAGGTCGCGCGCACGCTCGTGGACACGTTCAGCCGCGGGTCGGCCGTCACGCAGGGGCACCACTACCTGCGGGCGCTGCGCGTGGCCCGCGGCGCGATGGTGGACTCGGTGTACGCCTGCCAGCTCTCCGCCGACCAGTCGCTGCTGTTCACCGCGAACCGCGGGCTGAACCAGGTCACCGTCTACAACTACCCGGAGAACACCGTCCGGCTCCAGGTGCGGATGCCCGAGCTCCAGGAGTTCGACAGCGGTCTGCGGTGGTGGAGCGACCCCCGGCTCGGCTTCCACCACAGCACCCTCATCAGCCCCCCGAGTGTCGCGGCGGAGCCCCGCGACCGGGCACTGTTGACCACGCGGCCGACGGTGGCGACGCCGGAGCAGGTTCCGGCCAAGCCGCCGCGCGCGCCGCGGCAACCGCGGGCGAAGCAGCGCCCCGGCGCGCCGCGCTAGCGGCCGGACCACCACCGCGACCCACCAGGAGCCACCCCGATGGACCGCCTCACCGACTTCCTCTTCCGGAACGGCAAACCCGTGCTGGTCGCCTGGGTGCTGCTGGCCGTCGTCGGCGGCTTCTTCGCCCTCGGGCTGGAGGGCCGCGCGGTGCCGGGCGGCGAGGCGTCGGAGTCCAGCCAGGCGGAGGCGGTCGCGCGGGAGCTGAGCGCGAACGGCGTGCCCTCGCTGTTCGTCGTCGTGACGGGTCGTGCGGCGGGCGACGACGCGGCGGGGCGGGCCGCGCTGGAACCGATCAGCGCGGCCATCGCGGGCACGGAAGGCGTCCGCGAGGTCAAGCCGCTGCCGCTGCCCCCGCCCGACCCCGGATCGGGGCCGATCGTGGTCCTCGGGGTCTCCGCCACCGGCGGCGTCGACGGCTCGATCGACGTGGCGAACAAGCTGCTCAACGACGAGGAGGAGCTGACCGCCGAGGGCAGCGAGGTGTTCCTCGGCGGGTACGGCGCCCACCGGGAGGAGCTGGTCCAGCTCTCCCGCAGCGACCTGCTGCGGGCCGAGCAGGTGGGCCTGCCGATCGTCCTGGTGGTCCTGCTGCTCACCTTCGGCGCGCTGTGGGCCACCGTCGTCCCGCTCGTCATCGGCCTGTCCGCGCTGGTCGGCGGCCTGGGCGCGGCGGGCGCGCTGGCGTACGGCATCCCGTTCTCGGAGTACGTGACGAACGCGGCGTCGATGGTGGGCCTCGCGCTCGCCGTCGACTACGCGATGTTCCTCGTCCAGCGGGTGCGCGAGTCGCTGCTGCGCGGGATGGGCGTGGACGACTCGGTCCGGCACGCCATGCGCACCACCGGCACGGCGATCGCCTGGTCGGGGATCACCGTGGTGGTGGCCGAGGCGACCATGTTCCTGGTCGACTCGCGGGCCATCCGCACCGCCGGGCTCGGCATGATCCTGGTGACGGTGGCGGCGATCGTGGCCGCGCTCGTCGGCGCCCCGATCGTGCTGCGGATGCTGGGCCTGCGGGTGCTGCGCAGGAAGGACCGGCAGCGGCTGCTCGCGTCCGGCGGCGCGGTGGCGGTGGACGCCGAGGTGTCGGGCTTCTGGGCGCGCTGGGGCAAGCGGGTGACCGACCGGCCCGGCCGCTGGCTGGTCGGCGCGACCGTGCTGATGGCGTTGTTCTGCGTGCCCGCGCTGGACCTCGCGGACCGGGTGGACCTGCCGTCGGCGAGCGCGATGCCGTCCGACTCGCAGGTGCGGCAGGCCACCGAGGCCGCCGCGGCCGCCTACGGGCCGGGGGTGATCTCGCCCGTCGAGATCGTCGTGCGGGCGACCGCGGACACCGCCCGCACGCAGGCCGAACGGGTGGCACAGGTGCTGTCCGGCGACCCGGAGGTGCGCGCGGCGGCGCCCGTGCCGCTGGACCGGCCGGACGTCTACCGGGTGAGCGTGGCGACCGTGCACAGCCCGTCCGACGACCGGACCCACGACCTGGTGCGCAGCCTGCGCGACGGCGACCTGCGCGGGCAGCTCGACGGCGTGGTGTACGAGGTGGGCGGCGAGACCGCGATGCGCATCGACGCCACCGACGCCCTGTTCGCGAGCCTGCCGCTGATGTTGGCCGTGCTGCTCGGGCTCGTGCTGATCCTGCTCGTGGTGGCGATGCGGTCGATCGTGCTGCCGATCAAGGCCGTGCTGCTGGTCGTGGTGTCGCTGGGCGCGAGCACCGGCGGCCTGCTGCTGCTGTCCACCACCGAGGTGGGCGCGGCGCTGATCGGCTGGTCCGACCCGGCGGACCTGCACCCGATCGTGCCGATCACCATCGTCGCGATCGTCATCGCGCTGTCGACCGACTACGAGGTCATCCTGATCTCCCGGATCGCCGAGCTGTTCCGGGGCAGCGGGGACAACACGGGGTCGATCATCGACGGCGTGGCGCGCACCGGCCGGGTGATCAGCAGCGCCGCGGCGATCATGATCGCGGTGTTCTTCGGGTTCGCGCTGTCGGACGTGACGCCGCTCAAGCAGCTCGGCGTGGGGCTCGCGTTCGCCGTGCTGATCGACGCCACCGTGGTCCGCGGCGTCCTGGTGCCCGCGAGCATGCAGCTCATGGGCCGCTGGAACTGGTGGTTCCCGTCCTCCCCGACCCCGCGGCCCGCCCCGCCGGCGGAGCGCCGCCCCGAGGTCGTGAGCGGACGCGCGTCCTCGTCCGACGACCTGGTCTGACCCTCCCCGCACTCGAAGAAAGGTTCCGGGACCGTGCCCTCAATCCTCTCGGCCGTCGCCCGCGCGACGCGGATCGTCTTCGCCAAGCCCACGGTGGACCGGGTGGAGCCGTCCTTCGACATCGACCTGGGCCTCTACCACGAGGCCGACTACGAGAAGATCATCCCGCAGCTGGAGGACGTGGAGCGGCAGCTCTCGGCGGTGCCGCTGGACCGCCGGGGCATGCGCTGGGTGCACCTGGCCGACACCGTGCTGTTCTACGGCGAGCGGACGTTCGACGTGCCGTTCGAGGACTTCGTGTCCAGGGTGGACATCAGCCACATCGGCGAGTTCTACCGCGACTCGCTCGGCGTCACGACGAGGGTGGTCAAGCGGGACGGCGAGGGCCGGTCCGTGCACCAGGGCGTGCGCGTCGTCGCCCTGCCGCAGCCGAACTACGCGGCGTACTTCGGCAAGGACAACCTCGACGTCTACAAGCTGGAGAAGGTCGAGTACGGCCCGGACGAGCAGCGGGTGTGGATGCTGACCGTGCACAGCCCGAACGGCTCGGCCGTGTGCGACGACGGCTACACGTCGTTCCGCCGCACCCCCGACGGCAAGGGCACGATCGCCGCCTTCCTCGCGTGCCAGAACTTCCCGATCCCGCCGCTGATGGCGCTGACCCGGATGGACCGGTGGACCTGGTTCAAGACCCTGGTCACGGAAAGCGCCTACCGCCGCTTCTTCACCACCATGATGAACAGCCTGCTGTCCCGCTACCACGGCAACGACTTCCGCGTGGGGCGCGTGCGGTAGGGCGGTGCGCGGTCCTCCGGTGTGGTTCCGGAGCGATCCGTTCACCACGTCCATCCGCCAGGCGCCGGCGTGGGCGCGGTCGTCGCACGACGCCCCGCCGCCGTCCCCGACGGCAGGGCGGTGGTGTCCGATCCGACGCCGCGCAGGCCACTCCCGGGCGCGACCGCCGATGCGTGGCTCCTCGGTCCGGGGCTCAGTCGCCGACCTGGGCGCGGATGCCGGCCAGGACGGTGTCCAGGCCCAGGTGGAACGAGTGGTCGAAGTCGGTGTCCGCCACGGTGGAGTGCTCGGCCAGCACGGGATAGCGGTCCTGGTGGCGGGTCAGGTGGTGTTGGGTTCGGCGGCGCAGGTCGGTTTCCTCGGCCGGGTCGCGGACGGTGGTGCGCCAGGTGTTCTCGGCGGCCGTGAAGCCTTGGACGTAGTAGGTCAGCGCGCCGACGGCGGCGGTGAGGCGGGGGCCCGTCAGGCCCGCCCGGACGAGCAGGGCGTGGAGCAGTTCGGCGGCGGCCAGGGCGTGGGGGCCCAGCAGCGGACGGGTGGCGGTCAGGGCCGGTAGCCAGGGGTGGCGCAGCATGACCCGCCTGCTGCGGACCATCTGCCGGCGCAGGGCGTCGGGCCACGGCAGGTCGTCGTCGACGTCGAGTTCGATTTCGGCGAGGACCGCGTCCACGGCGAGGTCCAGCACGTCCTCGCGGCTGCCGACGTACTCGTACAGCGACATGGTGCCCGCGCGCAGGCGGGCGGCCAGGCGGCGCATGGACAGCCCGGCCACGCCCTCGGCGTCCAGCAGTTCGACCGCGGCGCGGGTGATCCGGTCCCGGGACAGGCGTGGCTTCCGCTCCGGCTCCTCGGCGAACCAGATCGCGGCCGGTCGCTGTCGGGGCACCTCGCCGACTCCTTCCGTGCGGTGTACGGGAAACCGTACAGCTAGCTTCGGCAGCACCCGAAGTGGAGGAGGAGAACGTGCGGGACTGGTTGCGGCGGTACGGGTTGTTGGCGTTGCGGCTGAGCCGGCGGATGACGGGCAGCGCCACCGGGCCGGTGCTCGTCTACCACGGGCCGCCCGGGTGGCGTGAGCTGGTGGAGCGCGAGGAGCCGCCCCCGGCCGGGCGGTTGGTCGAGGACGCCGAGGCGTTGGCGGAGCACGTGCCGTTCCCGCCGGAGCGCGCCCGGCACCTGGCGGCCGACGTCCGCGCCATGCGGGCCGTCGCACGGCGGTTGGCGGGCGAGCGCGCACCGCTGCCGGAGCACGCGCGCGAGTGCCTCGGGATCACCGCGCACCGGGTGCCGGAGGCGCTGTTCGAGCAGGTGCACGACCGCCTCGACGCCGCGCTGCCCGGCGGCCCCGGCTCCCTGGCCGAACGGCTGAACGCCTGGCGCACCGCCCACCTGCTGCCGCCGGACCGGGTCCACCGGGTGCCCGGCCTCGTGCTGCGCGCGGTCTCCGAAACGCGTCGGCGCACCGGCGGGATCGTGCCCCTGCCGGAGGACGAGCAGGTGCGGTGCCGCCTGGTGTCCGGCACGCACTTCCGCGCCGCCGGGGAGTACGAAGGCGGTCTGCGGTCGACCATCCACGTCAACCGGGACGTGCCGTTCAACCTGGCGGACCTGCTGTACGTGGTCGCCCACGAGGGCCATCCCGGGCACATCGCCGAGGCCGTGCTCAAGGAGCGCCTGCTCGGCCCGGAGCAGCGGATCAGGTTCCTGCTCACGCCCGGTTCCGTCGTCGGCGAGGGCCTCGGCCTGCACGCGCAGGACCTGGTCTTCCCCGGTGACGAGGCCCAGGCGTGGCTCGCCCGGCACGTGCTGCCCGAGTTCGGGATCGCCCCGGACGGCAGCGACTTCGCGGCGATCCACCGCGCCCAGAACGCCCTGTTCGGCGTCTGGGCGAACGCCGCCCTCCTCGCCGGCGAAGGCCGCCCGGAGGCGGAGGTGGCGGACTACCTGTCCCGCTGGTCCCTGCTCACCGAAGCCGAGGCGGCCGCCGCGCTGACCTCGCTGCGCGCGCCCGGCATGTCGCTCTACGTCCTGGCCTACTTCCACGGCTGGCGGCTGCTGGACGCCTGGCTGGACGTGCCCGACCGCACCGCGCGGGTCCGCCGCCTGCTCACCGAACGGGTCCTCCCGGCCGACGTGGGGGCGGAGGGGTGAGCGTCAGTCGGCGCGCGAGCCCCGCACGATCAGGCGACGCGCCCGGTTGTCGTAGGGCGAGGCGTCGAAGTCCCCGTAGCACTCGACGTCGGTGAACCCGACGGCCTCGAACATCGCGCGCAGCTCGGCCGCGCTGTAGAGGAACGACACGATGGACGCGTGGCGGGCGGCGCCGCCGCGCACCAACGTCCAGTCGGTGCGCAACCGCGTCCAGTCGTCGAGGATCGTGTCCCGCATGTAGACCGTGCCGCCGTCCACGTCCACCGCCTGCGGTCGGCCGACCCAGCCCGCCAGGACCTCCTTGCCCAGCACGTCGACCAGGAGCCGCCCGCCAGGCGCGAGGGAGGCGAAGGCGTGGCGCAGCACCGCGAGGTTGTCGTCGGGGTCGGCGAAGTACCCGAACGAGGTGTACATGTTGACGATCAGGTCGTAGGCCCGGGGCTCGACGTGGCGCCGCATGTCGGCCTGGACGAGGCGCGCGGTCACGCCCGCGCGGTCGCACGCGTCGCGGGCGCGGGCGAGCATGGCCGGGCTGAGGTCGACGCCGGTGACCCGCGCCCCGCGCCGGGCGAAGGGCACCACGTGCGTGGCCGGTCCGCAGGCCAGGTCCAGCACCCGCGCGCCGGCGGGGACCTCCAGCAGCGGCGAGCCGGCGACGAGGTCGGCGGCCTCCTCGTGCCGGCGTGCCGGGAACATGACCTCCGCGAACCCCACCCAGAGGTCGTCGTCCTCGTACCAGTGCATGGCGCTCCACCCCTTCGTGCGCGTCAGGTCCGTGTGCCGTCCCGGATCAGCGCACCCGTTCGGCACGCCGGGCCAGCCCGACCGCCACGGCCACCGCCACCGCGAACGCCGCGAGCCCCACCCACACCATCCACGGCTGGACCGACAGGCCGGCGCCGTGGTGCGCGCCGGGCGTGCGGCCACCGTCCCGACCGCTCACCACCACGGCGACGAGCACCCCGATCGTGGCGACGACCGCCAGGAGCGCCACCGCCCGCCGACCGGTGACCAGGGCGCCGCCCCCGCGCCCCAGCCGCTCGCTGGGACGGGCCGGTGCGAGCAACCGCGCCAGCAGCAGCACGGCGATCGGCAACTGCAGGAGCCACAGGGTGGTGCGCGGCCAGCCGTCGAACCACACATTGGTGCCGTAGAGCAGGGTGTGCCAGACGCTGAGCACGTACACGACGATCACGAACCGGTGCAGCGCCCGCCACACCCGCGCCCCGGTGCGGTGGCGCAGGTAGTAGGCCAACCCGAGCGGCAGGGCGAGGTAGAGCGCCAGCAGGCCGAGCAGGACCGCGACGCGGCCGGTGCCCGACGGGTACCCGCCCGGCACGAAGACCTCGACGAACGCGCTGCCGATCCGGCCCGCCCAGCCCAGGCCGTACTCGTTGACCCGCACCAGCTCGGCGAAGAACCAGAACGCGTGGGCGAACATCAGCCCGATCGTGGTCAGGCTGGTGGCGCGGTGCCACCGCTCGACCGCGACCGGGGAGAGCCGCGGCCGGTCGCTCGACCGGACGAGCCCGAGCATGGTGGTCAACCACGCCCACAGCAGCGCCGTCCAGCCGAACGCCTGGCACAGCCAGTACATCAGGTAGGCGTTCGCGTCGGCGAGGAACGGCATCACCGCGACGGTGGCCGACGTCCCCGACCGCACCCGCGCGTACAGCCACGCGAAGATCGCGAGGGTGATCACCAGTGCGGCGGCGGCGTCCAGCGCCGCCGTCCTCAAGTCGGCCCGCAGGCCCGGCCGGCGCCGAGCGCCGTCGAGCGTCGCCTTCGCGGAGACCATCGCGCCCCTACCTCCGTGGACGGGGACGACGCGCCCGTGCGTCCTCCTTGCTTGATTCAGTCGGATGCCGTGCCGCGGAAGTTCCCGCCCCCGGGCGGTCGGTTCGGCGCATCGGTGGACCGGACCGGCTCCGGGGTCGACCGGCGCCCCCGTCGGGCCGCCTAGGCGGTCGGGGGTCGGCGGGCGGTCACCGCGCCGAGCAGGTGGGCCGCGTCCCGGCCGACCCAGCCGAGCAGCGCCGAGCCCCGGTTGCGCTGGAAGGGCAGGCCGAGGAAGTGCAGGCCGGGGATCGGGCTGACGCCCGCCGCGTGGTGCGGCCGGCCGTCGGGGCCCAGCGCGCCGGGCAGGTCCAGCCAGCCGTAGTCCGGTCGGTACCCGGTCGCCCAGACGACGGTCGCGGGGGTGGTGTCGTGGCCGTCGGCGGTGCGGACGCGGTCCCCGTGCACCGCGACGACCCGGTCGCGCACCACCACGCCCCGGCGGCGCAGCCCGCGCAGCCCGACGCCGATCAGCGGGTCGCGGTGGCGCAGGCGGCGGCCGAGGCCGCTGTCGGCGGGCACGTCCACCACGCCGAGCGCGTCCAGCCACGTGAACAGGTCGCGGCCGAGCAGGCGTTGCGGGAGGGTCGGCTGCCGCGACCCGACCGCCAGGGTCACCCGGTGGGTGCGGGCGAGTTCGTCGGCGATCTGCACGCCGGAGTTCCCCGCGCCCACGACGAGCACCGGGCCGTCCGGCAGGCGGTCGGGGGCGCGGTAGTCGGCGGTGTGGAGCCGGGTGACGCCGGGGGCGAGGTCGCGGGCGAACGCGGGAACGGCCGGGCGCTGGAACGGACCGGTCGCCACGACGACGGCCCGCGCGGTGTGCGTGCCCCGGTCGGTGACGGCCCGGAACCGCCCGTCGTCGGTCCGCGACAGCCGGCGCACGGCGGTTCCGAGCCGCACCGGCAGGGCGAAGTGCCGGGCGTAGTCGGCGAGGTAGTCGGCGACCTCGTCCTTGCCGGGCAGGTGGTCGGCGGGTCCGGGGAACGGCAGGCCGGGCAGCCCGCTGTGCCGGGCCGGGGTGAACAGCCGCAGGGAGTCCCAGCGGCGACGCCACGACGCGCCGACCTCGGTCGCGGCGTCGAGGACGGCGAAGTCGCGCCCGGCGACGGCCAGGGCGCGGCCCATGGCGAGCCCGGCCTGGCCGCCGCCGATGACGAGGACGTCGTGGTGCGCGTCAGCGGACATCGTCGGCGGTCACGTCGAGGACGGCGGCGACCAGGGTCCGGCCCCGCGCGGTGAGCGCGTGCATCACCAGCCGCCCGTCACGGCGGGCCGTCACCAGCCCGGCGGCCTTGAGTTGGCGCAGGTGGTGCGAGGTGAGGTTCTGCGCCGCCCCGACCACCCAGGACGCGTCGCACACGCACAGCTCGCCACCGGTGAACAGGGCGGCGGCGATCGTCAACCGGGTGGGGTCGCCCAACGCCCGCGCCGCCGCGGCCGCCTGCTCCACCGGCGACGGCTCCGGCAGCCCGGCCCTGATCTCCTCCGCGTGCGGGAGGTCGAGGCACAACAGGTCGCAGGCGTCACGGTCCACGGCCGACATACTAACGTTCGTTGATATGTCGGGTGGCAACCCGGAACGACGACGGCCCCGTCCGCCGGGAGCGCGACAGCCGCCGCCGCACCGGTCACCTCGGCACGTCGTGCCCCCGCCGGAGGAGCCGTCGCCAGTAGGCGAGGTCGCGGCGGATGGTCGCCGTGTGGGGGTGGTCCGGTCCGAGCGCCCGCAGGTGGGCGGCGGCCACAGGTCGCGCAGGTCGTCCGGCTCCCGGTCTGGTGGACACCGCCCCGGTCCTCGCGTCGCGCGTCCACCGGCACACCGCCCTCCTGCCCGAGGCCGGCGCGGGGCCGGCACCCCGACGAGAACGCACTCCCGCCCCGCGGTCAACGCCCCCGTGCGGGCCGCCCGCGCGTCGCTGCGGCTGCCCGCACGGGGGCGCTCAGTCGGGGATCAGGCCCGACTCGTGGGCGATGATCGCCGCCTGGACGCGGTTGCGGACGCCCAGCTGCTTCAGGATCGTGCTGACGTAGACCTTGACGGTGCCCTCGACCACGTGGATCCGCGCGGCGATCTCGGCGTTGGACAGGCCCGCGCCCACCAGGCCCAGCACCTCCCGCTCCCGGGCGGTCAGGGGCGAGATCCGGGCCGTCGCGGCCGGGCGGGGGCGGCTGCGGGCCAGGTGGTCGACCACGCGCCTGGTGACGGAGGGGGACAGGTAGGCGGCGCCGGTCGCGACGGCGCGCACGCCGGAGATCAGCTCCTGCGGGTCGCCGGTCTTGAGCACGAAACCGGAGGCGCCCTCGCCGAGCGCCCGGCTGATGTAGCCGTCGTCCGCGAACGTGGTCAGCACCAGGGTCCGCGTCCCGGGGTGCCGCTCGGCGATCAGCCCGGCCGCGTCGAGGCCGTCCAGGCCCGGCATCCGGATGTCCAGCACGGCCACGTCGGGGCGGTGGCGCGCGACCTCGGCCAGGGCGTCGTGCCCGGTCGCGGCCTCGGCCACCACGTCGACGTCGCCGGCGGTCGCCAGCACCGCCTTGACCCCGAACCGCACCACGGGCTCGTCGTCGGCGAGCACCACCCTGATCAACCGGACCTCCTGACGAGCGACTCCTTGCGCACCAACCGGTCGTCCCGGAAGCAGAGCTGGTACAGGTCGTGCCGCGCGTGGTCGAACGGGTTGGCGTGCGTGCTGTAGTACCGGCACTCGACGCCCGCCGGCGCGCGGACGCCGAGCGGGTTGTCCACCCTCGTCCGCCACGGCAGGTCCAGTTCGTCCTCGTGCTGCCCCGGCCGCGCCCGGTCGAACGCGGCCGGCGTCAGCACGGACGTGGCCGCGTCGAACACCATGTACCCCGGCACGCCGATCGCGATCACGGCGCACACCGCGGACGTGATCAGCACCGTCCGCCGGGCGCTGCGCCGGAGTTCCTGCTCGGTGTGCTCCCGCCGCACGTGCGTGGGCGTCGTGCGCGGCAACGGCCGTTCCGGCAGCTCGGCCCGGACCTCGAACCCGCCGTCGCGGGTGGGACCGGCGTGGAACCGGCCGCCGACCAGCGCGACGCGCTCGGCCAGGCCCACCAGCCCCTTGCCGCTGCCCACGGCGTGCGCCTTCGGGGCGGGCCCGTTGGCGATCCGCAGCTCCAGCGCCGGGCTCAGCTCCACGGTGACCTCCGCGCCCGGCGCGTGCTTGATCACGTTCGTCAACGCCTCCGCCACCACCCGGTGCACGGTGCGCGCGATGATCCCGTCGACCTCCTCGGTGCGGCGGTTCACCAGCCGCACGGCGAGCCCCGACCGGCGGACGACCTCCTCGACACCCGCCACGGGCTCGTCCTCGTCGGCCCGCAGCACCTGCATGACCTCCGCGAGCCGCTCCGCCGCCGCGGTGACGCTGGCCCGCGCGGTCCCGGCGGCCTCCCGCTGCCGGCCGGTCAGCGTCGGCTCCAGCTCCAGCGCGCCCACCAGCAACGCCGCCCGCGCCAACTCGTGCCCGACCAGGTCGTGCATCTCGCCCGCCAACCGCGCCCGCTCGGCGTCACGCGCGCGGTCCAGGTCCCGCTCCAGCAGCGCGGCGTGCTCCCAGCCGACGTCGAGCAGCTCGGCGTACCGCCTGCGGAACCGCCCGAACGCCCACGGCACCACCCCGAGCACCCCGATGCCGGACGTGACGGCCAACGCCGTGTCCGACCCGCCGCGTTCGGTCAGCGCGACCACCACACCCGCCACCTCGGCCACGGCGAGCGCGATGGCGGTCGGCCGCGGGTCCGCCGCGTGCCGCCCGGCCAGGAAGCTGACGAGGGCCAACGCGGCGGCGAGCGCGACCACGCCGGTCCCGCTGTCCAGCTCGACGCGCACCAGGTAGCAGACCAGCCACGCGCCCAGCGCCAGCCCGAGCGCCACCGTGGGACGCCGGGGCACGATCGCGAACGCCACCGCCAGCACCACCAGGTCGAGCACGACCTCCCACACCGCGAGCCGGCCGGCCCGGGTGGTCACCCCACCCGCCAGCACCGGCACCGCCGCGCACACCCACAACGCGAACCGCCCCAGCACGGCACTCCTCGTCCCGGCCGTCACCGGAGTCGCCACCAGCCCTTGCGATCACCGCACCCGGTCCAGGACGACGGTCGGCGCGTCGGCGCGGGACCGCGCCCGCGGTCGGACCACCCGGGCGATCGCCCACGACACTACCGCCCCCAGCAGCAGCCCGGCCACGACGTCGTGCACGTAGTGCACGCCGAGGACGACCCGCGACGACGCCGCCGCCACCGCCACCACGAACGCCAACCACCCCAACCCCCGGTGCAGCGCGAACACCGCCATCGCCGACGCGCCCGCGATCGCCGAGTGGTTGCTGGGGAACGACCAGTCACCCGGGGCGGGGCACTCCACCAGCGCCGGCGCGGTGCGGCACGGCCTCTCCTCGGCCACCAGCAGCTTCACCACCTCGGAGATCCCGTAGGCCAGCACCACCCCCGCGCCCGCCAGCACGGCGCGCAGCCGGAATCGGAACCACAGCACCAGGAACATCACCGCGAACACGCCGAGCACCGCGTCGGTGCCGACCGCCAGGAATTCGATCACCCGCCCCAAGCTAGGCAGGCGGCCGGCCGCGCACCCCTGCCGAAAGGAACCGATCGCCCTTGACTTTCGACAGGGTCGGACGTGGTTGCCCGCCCGGCGGCGCACGGTGTAGAAGGGTGCCACGGGCGCGCGTCGCCGGAGCGGCACGCCGTCACCACACCGACCGCGGGACACCCGATGGCACACACCTCGATCAGACCGGGCCGGGTGTGGTTGGACACCGCCGGCCACCGGATCCAGGCGCACGGCGGCTCGATCCTGCACCTCGACGGCACCTTCTACTGGTACGGCGAGAACAAGGAGAAGACCAGGCCCGGCAACGGGATCTGGCACTGGGGCGTCCGGTGCTACTCCTCGACGGACCTCTACAACTGGACCGACGAGGGCCTCGTCATCCCGCCCGTCGAGGACGACGTCCGCTCGGCCCTGCACCCGTCGGCGCCGACCGACCGGCCGCACATCGTCCGCGACGAGCGCACGGGCAGGTTCGTGTGCTGGCTGAAGACCATGGGCGACGTGCAGACGGCGACGGTGCTCGTCGCCGACCACGTCCTGGGCCCGTACGAGGTGGTGCGCACCGGCCTGCGCCCGCTCGGGATGAGCGCGGGCGACTTCGACCTGGTCGTCGCGCCCGACGGCAAGGGGTACTACTACTTCGAGCGCGTCCACAGTGAACTGATCTGCGCCGACCTCACCGCCGACCTCACCGACGTGACGGGGTACTACTCGACCCACTTCCCGCGCCGCCGCCCGCCGGACGTGCGGGAGGCGCCGGCGCACTTCACCCGCGACGGGCGGCACTACCTGGTCACCTCGGGCACCACCGGGTACTACCCCAACCGCTCGGAGGTGGCCGTGGCGGACACCTACCACGGGCCGTGGACCGTGCTGGGCGACCCGCACCCCGGCGACCCCACGGGCACGTCGTTCCGGTCGCAGGTCAGCTCGGTCTTCCGGCACCCCGGCAAGGAGGACCTGTACATCGCGCTCGCCGACCGGTGGCTGCCCGGGGTCCCGGCGGAGGTCGCCCGGCAGGCGCCCGACGTGTTCCGGCGGGTCTTCGCGGGCGAGGCGGACGAGGCCGACGAGGCGTTCGCCGGGGCGCGCTTCGACACGTCCGTCGCCGACTACGTCTGGCTGCCCGTCCGGTTCGACGGCGACCTGCCGGTGCTCGACTGGCACGACGAGTGGCGGGTCGAGGACTACCCCTGACCGACCGGCTCCCCGGCCTCCGGCGGTGGCGGCGCGGTGCCGTCGATGTGCTGCCGGAGGAACTCGTAGGCGCGGTCGCCCACGCGCCTGCCCAGGTCGCGTCCCGCCTCGACGGCGGAGCGGAAGTGGACCCCGCCCAGGACCCTGCTCCGGGCGCACGCCTCCTCCCACTCGGTCAGCGTCTCCCACGGGCCGAGCGTGGTGTCGGCGCGCGGGGTGAGGCCCGGCTCGACCACCGACGCGCCCCGGGCGACGCGGATCGACAGGCCCAGCTCGTCCGAACCGGTGAACCGCCGGGCCGCCTGGGCGAACGCGCCGCAGAACGCGGCCGAGGTGGACGGGTACTCCGGGTGGTCGGCCGTGTCGAGGTAGCTGCGCCACTCGTCGCCCTTGATGTCGGTGACGGTGCCCCGGCCGGGCCCGCCCCACGCGGTGACGTCGCGGTCGCCGTAGAGGTGCCGGATCGCGGTGAACGGCCGGGGCGCGTCGTAGCGCACCTTGTGGTGCTGTCGTCGTCCGGGTCGAGCCCGGCCGAGACGAGCATCTCCCGCCAGTGCTCGCGGAACCGGGGGAGTTGGCTGGTGAGCACGCGATGACTCGCGTGCGTGATGGCGATGTCGCGTTCGCGGTTGGTCTTCCGCTCGGCCGCCGGTCGGCGGCCGAGCCGTGACGCGATGCCCAGTCGCTTCCCGGTGTCCGTGCCGGATCGCGATCACGTGATGTCGCGGCCCGCGGCCACGACGTCGTCCAGGAGGCGGGTGACGTCGGCCGGTGTGGCGCGGGGGTTGACGGTGCACAGCCGCAGCGCGCGGAGCCCGTTCACGGTGGTCGTGGCGATCAGGAACCGGTCGCCCCGGTTGACGGTGTCCGCGATCCTGGTCTGGACCGCGTCCGGGTCGGTGGCGCGGTCGGCGCGCGGCCGGTAGCGGAGGCAGACGATGCCCAGGCTGGGACCCGCGACCAGGTCCAGCTCGTCGTGCCGCGCCACGAGGTCGGCGGCGTGCTCGGCCAGGTCCAGCCCGTGGTCGACGGCCGCGCGGAACGCGGCGACCCCGAAGCCCTTGAACGACAGCCACAGCTTGAGCGCGCGGGCCTCCGTCGTGAACTGCACGCCGTGGTCGGACAGGTCCGCCTCCCCGGGCGCGGGCCGGGCGAGGTCGAGGTAGCCGGCCCGCGCGCGGAACCGGTCCAGCGCGAACGCCCGGCGCAGCGCGGCCGGGTCCCGCACCAGCAGGCAGCCGATCTCGTAGGGCTGGAACAGCCACTTGTGCGGGTCGATCACGATCGAGTCGGCCTCGGCCAGCCCGGCCAGGGCGACGCGCCCCCGTGCGGTCAGCGCGGCCGCCGCGCCGTGCGCGCCGTCGACGTGCAGCCAGAGCCCGTGCTCCCGGCACAGGCGGGCCAGCTCGGGCAGCGGGTCGATGGCGCCGGCGCCGGTGGTGCCCGCGTTGGCCAGCACCAGGAACGGCCGGCGGCCGGCCCGCCGGTCGGCCTCGACCTCCCGCCGCACCAGGTCCGGGTCGAGGCGGTGGTCGACGGTGGGCAGCACCCGCAGCCCGTCTCCGAGGCCCAGCACGTGACCGGCGCGCAGCACCGCCGGGTGGGTCTGGTCGGAACAGTAGAGGACCGCGCCGGCGGCGTCGTCGCCGAGCCGGTCGTGCCGGGCCGCGGCGATGGCCGTCAGGTTGGCCACCGTCCCACCGGGGGTGAAGGCGCCGCCGCTGCCCGCCGGCATCCCGAGCAGCTCGGCGAGCCACCGGGCGGTGACCTGCTCGACGGCCGACGCCCCCGCGCCGACGAACCACGCGCCGGGCGAGACGTTGAACCCGGAGGCGAGGAAGTCGCCCAGGACGCCGAGGAAGTTGTTGGCGCTCGGGATGAACGCGAAGCAGCCGGGGTGCCCGAGGTCCAGCGACCGGGGCAGCACCTCGGCGGCGAGGAGGTCGAGGAGCCCGGCCGGGTCCGCCGGGTCCTCCGGGATCGCCTCGGCCAGCAGGCGTCCGACGTCCGCGCGGTCCGCCGGCCGGCGCACGGGCCGGTCCCGTTGCCCGGACAGGTGGTCCACCACGAGGTCCACCACCCGGTGGCCGAGGGCGCGCATGTGCTCGCGGGTGAGGGCCAGCTCGTGCGGGGCGGGGGTGGTCACCGCGGTCGTCCTCCGAGGGTCGTGGCCCGGCGGACCGCGTGGACCCAGGCCAGCGCGTCGGGGTCGAGCGGGGGCCGCTCGCCGACCGCGGCCACGCGGTGGGGCAGTTGGACGAGCACCAGTTCCTCGCCCGGGCGCACCGGGTCGCCGGGCCGGGCGTGCCGCCACAGCAACGCCTCGCCGGGGCGCAGGTCGGTGAGCCGGCGCCGGCCGAGCGGCCGCAGCCGCCCCGCGTCGAGCCGGTAGCCGCCCGACTCCGGGATCGCGTGGAGGACGCCGTGGTCGGTGGCGGGCACGACGAGCTGGCTCAGCGCCAGGCACGCGGCGCGGACCCGCCGCACGGGCACGGACGGCAGCAGCGAGGCGAGGGCGTGCGCGCCGAGCATGGGCAGCAGCCCCGCGGCCTCCTCCTGCGCCTGCACGAGCGACACCACGGTCTGGAACCGGGGGTTGATCTCGACGGCGAAGACCGCGCCGGCGCCGGTCGCCACGAGGTCGAGGCCGAACGCGCCGCGGAAACCCAGGTCGCGGAGCCGGTCGCCGACCCGTTCGCAGGCGCTCCGGCACGCCGCGGCGACACCGGCGGGCAGCTCGTCGTCGGCCACCAGCTGGTTGCCGCAGTGCGCGCCCCAGTACGGGGTCAGCTCGGGCAGGCCGACCAACTGGTGCGACAGCGCGGACGCCGCGGTCGCGCCGCCGGTGACGCACCCGCTCACGGTCAGCGGGATCCCGGGCACGTACGCCGACACCCGCAGCCGCTCGCCCCGCCACCCGGCCAGCACCGCGCGCAGCCCGGCCCGGTCGGTCACCAGCCGGGTGCCCTTGCCGGTGAGGTTGTTGGCCCGCCGCTGCACCACGACCGGGCGGCCACCGCCCGCCGCCCAGCAGGAGTCCGCGTCGTCGGGATCGGCCAGCACCACCCTGGGCGTCGGCACGGCCACGCCGGCGCGCCGGAACAACCCCAGCGCGTCGACCTTGTCCGCGGCGACCGCCACCGCGGCCCCGGCCGGCGCGAGCAGCCGCAGGCCGCGGTCGGCCGCCCAGGCGCGTGCGCCCGCGCCGTCCTCGGGGGCGAAGCTGATCCCGGCCCGCCCGGCGGGCACGGACCGCGCCAGGGCCGGTGGGGCGGGCGACCCGGCGGCGGCCTCCGCGCGGTGGTCCCGGTGCTCGTACCGCAGCCACGGCAGGGCGGCGCGGGCCGAGTCGCCCAGGAACGGCGAGCGGTCGTGCCACCACAGCTCGGGAACGAGGTCGCGCAGCCGGGCCGCCGCCCCCGCCGCGACACCCGCGAGTTCCACCGGGGCGGTCGGGGTCACAGGATGACGAACGTGCCGTGCGCGGTCTGGCTCCGGACGCCCTGCCCGAGGCACTGCAGGAGGTCGAGCGTCGGGGCGGCCTGGGTGGCCTGCGCCGGGCGGCCCGCGAACGCGCCCGCCGTGATGGCGCCCGTCTTGGTCACCACGTCGAGGCCGGGCAGCGAGCTGACCGTGACCGTGTAGTCGAACGTGCTGGTCCGGCCGTCGTCCCAGGTGATCACCCGCGTCTCGGGCACGGCGGCGACCGGTTCCAGGCAGCCCGCGTCGCGCTCGACGGTGAACGTGCCGGAACCGCCCGTGATGCCGCTGTCGGCCGGCGACGCGCACGAGGTGTACCGGTCGTGCACCCGCGTGACGATCGGCCGCGGCAGCAGCACGACGCCCGGCGAGTACGTCCAGGTCGAGGTCGTCGTGCACGCGACGACACCGGTGGCGGGCTCGGGGTCCGCGACGGCGGCCGGCGCGACCGCGAGCAGCACGGCGACACCGCACACGACGGCGGCGCAACGGCGGCGCAACGGGTCCGGGCCCACGGTCGCGACCACCTCCGGGAAGCACGTGCCGGGCGGAATGGCGCGGGCCAGCCTAACCGCTCCGGGGGCGTTCCCCCGACGATGTCACCCGACCAGGTGGTGCTGCTCGACACCGCGGACCATCCGCTCCCGGCCGACTTGCCCGGCCCCGGTCCCCGGGCCGCCGGCGGGTTTGTCCCCCGAGCGAGCTACACGCGAGTGTCCACCGCGTGGTGACGATTCCGGGCCCGCCGATCCCTAGCGTTGCGGTGTCACCGCGGCGCACGGGGCCGCGAAGGATCTCGTGAAGGAATGGTCATGCGACTGTTGATCCAGCTCGGAGTGGTCGCGCTGGTCGCTTTCGGCGGCAGTGCGATCGTCGCCGCGATGCGGTGGAACGTGCCCGCCACGCTGGTGGCCGGCTTCGCCGTGGCGGCGCTGTCGCTGTGGGCGTACGCGTGGGTGGTGCGGCGCACCGAGCGGCGGACACCGGTCGAGGTGGCGGTCGGCGGAGCGGCCCCGGCGTTCGGGCGCGGGCTGCTGATCGGCGTCGGCATGTTCGCCGCCGTCATCGCGAACATCGCCTTCCTGGGCGGCTACGAGGTGCTCGGCTGGGGTTCGCCGGCGGGCGCGGTGGCGTTGCTCGGGTTCACCGCCGCCGCCGTCGTCGTGGAGGAGCTGATGTTCCGCGGCGTCCTGTTCCGCGTCATCGAACCGCGCCTCGGCACGTGGGCGTCGCTCCTGCTCACCGGGGCGCTGTTCGGCGCGGCGCACCTGTTCAACGACCACGCGACGCTGTGGAGCGCGACCGCCATCGCCGTGGAGGCCGGGTTCATGCTGGCCGCCGCCTACGCCGCGACGCGCACCCTGTGGGTGCCCATCGGCGTGCACTTCGGCTGGAACTTCGCCCAGGGCGGCATCTTCGGCGCCAGCGTCTCCGGCACGGACGCGCCGAAAGGGCTGCTGGACGGCGTGACCTCCGGCCCGCTGCTGCTCGGCGGCGGCGGGTTCGGGCCGGAGGCGAGCGCGTACTCGGTGCTGGCGGGAGTGGTGGTGACGGCCGCGTTCCTGTGGCTCGCCCGGCGGCGCGGCAACCTGGTGCCCCCGCGCCGCCGCCTCGCGGCCGTCGCCGCCGGGTGACGTCCCCGCGGACCGCCCGGCCCGACCGGGGCGGTGCTCCGCCTGCGCCCGGCGGTCCGCCCGGTCAGGACGTGCAGGGGACGTCGTCGAGGGTGACGTTGGCGACGGTCACCGGGTTCGGGGTCGCGTTGCTCCCGTTGAAGATGATGTCGGTGGACTGGCCGGTGTCCCGGGCCGGCGCGGCGGCGGCCGGGCCGGCCGGGGCGACGACGCCCGCCGCGGCCGGCAGCGCGCCGGGTGAAGCACGTCGGAGCTGCACGGTTCTCCTCCGGGGTGACGAGCGGAAGTCCTCGTCGGCACGGTGACGGCCGGCCGCGAGCCCGCGCATCGCCCGTTCGGAAGCCTCGGGGGCCGACGCGTGTCAGCCCTTCGTGGAGCCGAGGGTGAGCCCGTCGACGAACTGCCGTTGCAGCACGAAGAAGACGACCAGCGTCGGCAGCGCCACCAGCAACGACCCCGCCGCCACGAGGTTGTTGTCGGTGAAGAACGTGCCCTTGAGGTTCTGCAACGCCGACGTGACCGGCATCTTGTCGCCGGTCTGGATCAGCACCAGCGCCCACAGGAAGTCGTTGTAGATCCAGGTGAACTCGAGCGTCGCCAACGCGGCCAGGGCCGGGCGGCACAGCGGGAGGATCACCTGCCAGTACTGCCGGAACACGCCCGCGCCGTCGACCCGGGCCGCCTCGCCCAGCTCGTGCGGGATGGTCTTCATGTAGTTGCTCAGCACGAACACGCAGAACCCGGACTGGAACGCCACGTGGATCAGCACCAGCCCGAGCCGGGAGTCCAGCAGCAGTCCGGAGCCCGACACCCACTCGGGCACCTCGACCAGGAGGAACATCCGGTACAGCGGGGTGACGATCACCTGCTGCGGCAGCAGGTTGCCCGCGGTGAACAGCATGAGCAGCGCGAGGTTGAACCGCAGGCTGAACCGCGAGACGCCGTAGGCGACCATGGAGCTGAGCAGCAGCACCAGGACCAGCGCGGGCACGGTCACCAGCAGCGTGTTGAGGAAGTAGTGCGGCAGGTCGGCCCGGGTCCAGGCGTTGGCGAAGTTGTCCAGGGTCAGGCTCTCCGCCCACGAGAAGTAGCCGTTGCGGGCGGTGTCGTCGTAGGTGCGCAGGGACGCGTAGAGCGCCCACAGCAGCGGCGCGAGCGTCATCAGGCAGGTCAGCGCCAGGAACACGTGCAGGGCGATGCGCCCGGGTCGCGAAGTCATGCCCGCTCCTCCTCCCGGAACACCTGGAACAGGTAGGTGACGATGAACCCGAGCGAGATGAGCAGCAGCACCACGGCGAGCGCGGAGCCCCACCCGATCCGGCTCGACTCGCCGATGATGTTGTCGGTCACGAGCACGGACAGCAGCTCCAGCCCGTTGCGGCCCTTGTTGATCACGTACACGATGTCGAACGCCCGCAGCCCTTCGATCACGGTCACCACGAGCACGACCACGTTGACCGGCTTGAGGACGGGGAACGTGACCCGGAAGAACGTCTGCCACGCGGTCGCGCCGTCCAGCGCGGCGGCTTCGCGCAACGACGGGTCCACCGCCTTCAGCCCCGCCAGGTACAGCAGCATGATGTACCCGGTGTGCCGCCAGCCGGCGGCGACGAGCACCGCGTACAGGTTGACGTCCGGGTCGCCCAGCCAGTTCACCGGGTCGGTGGACGCCGTGCCGAGCAGGTGGTTCAGCAGCCCCTGCTCCGGCTGGTAGACGAGCTGCCAGATGAACCCGACCAGGGCGAGCGACAGCACCATCGGCAGGTACAGCACGCTCTGGTACAGCCGCCCGAACCGCAGCCGGCGGTCCAGCAGCACGGCCAGCAGCAGCCCGGCGACGGTCGGCACGACGAGCAGGAACAGCAGCCAGACCACGTTGTGCCGCAGCGCGGGCCAGAACCGGGGGTACCGGGTGAGGATGTCGACGTAGTTCCGGAAGCCGACCCACTCGATGTCGGCGAACCCGCCGATGCCGTCCCACGAGCTGAACGACAGGGCGACCGAGCCGAGCGCGGGCACCCAGACGAACAGGAGGTGCACCAGGGACGGGACGCCGAGCATGAGCCCGAGCACGAGCTTGTCGCGCGGCGCGAGCGCGGTCGCGCGACGCCGGGGTCGGCGGGCCGGCGGGGGAGGAGGGGGCCGGCCGGGGTCGGCGCGGCGGGGAGGCTGGTCGCGCACCTGGGTCACGGCGGTCACCCCGTGAAGATCGTCTTCGCCTGGTCGGCCATGCCCTTGAGGATCGAGTCGAGGTCGTCCGGGTTCTGGATGAACGCGTTGAGCCCGTTGGTGGCCGCGTCGCTGGCGAAGCGCGGGTCGGTGTCGCGGTCGAGGAACTGCGTGATGTGCGCGGCGTCCTTGATCACCTGCGCCGCCTTGCGCTGCAACGCGGTGTAGCCCGACGTGTCGGCGTCGGAGGAGGTGGCGACCGCCGTCGGGTCGGCCTTGAGGTACGCCAGCTGCGCGGCGGGCGTCGACAGGTACTCCAGCAGCCTCTTGGCGCCGGCCTCGTTGGCGGGCTTGCGCGCCATGAGGTAGCCGTCGATCGGCGCCTCGACCGTGTCCTGGCCGTGCTCCGGGTTGATCTCGGGGTAGGGGAAGAAGTCGAGGTCGTCCCGCTCGGGACCGGTGAACTGCTGCGCGACGAACGAGCCGAGCAGCACCATGCCCGCCTTGCCCTGCTGGAGGGTCTGCGCGGCCTCCTGCCACTCCCGGCCCAGCGCGTTCTCCTGGTGGAACGGCAGCAGCCGCTTCCAGGTGTCGAACACCTCGCGCACCTTCGTGCCCTGCCAGTCCTCCTTGCCCGCCATCAGGTCGACGTGGAACCGGTAGCCGTTGAGGCGGAAGTTCAGCTGGTCGAACGTGCCCATGCCGGGCCAGCCCTGCTTCTGCGCGAACGCGATGGGCACCAGGCCGTCGGCCTTCATCCGGGTGGCCAGGGCGACCAGCTCGTCCAGGGTCCCGGGCACCTCGTACCCGCGCTGCTGCCAGACGCTCCTGCGGTAGAAGACGCCCCACGGGTACTGGGTGAACGGGATGAGGTACTGCCTGCCGTCCGAGCCGGTGGACGCCTCCTTGAGCGCGCCGGAGTAGCCGCCGCCGACCTTCGACCACACGTCGGACAGGTCGCCGGTGAGCCCCTTGCCGGCGAAGAACCGCATCCGGTAGCCCGCGAACCAGGCCAGCACGTCGTCCGGCTTGCCCTGGAGGTAGTTGTTGATCTGCTCCTGGTACTGCTCGTGCTGCTTGGTGTTGATCGCGACCTTGAGGCCGGACTCCGCCTCGAACGACCGCAGCGCCGCCGTGATGGCGTCCTTCGGCACCTGGTCGGAGAGGTTGTTGCCGAACGTGACGGTGTCGGTCGCGGCCCCGCCTCCCGACCCGCCGCACGCGGAGAGGCCGGGGAGGACGGCGAGGCCCGCGCCGGCGGCGATCGCCTTCAGCAGGGTGCGCCGGCCCGGGAGCGGGAAGGACGCCGGTGTGTCGAACCTTGTCATGTCGCTCCTCCGAGTGGCACACGACCGAACACAAGACCCAACAGAGCGGCCCATAATGTGTCCTGAACCACACCGGCTGTCAAGCCCGAAGTGGTTGTGATCCGGCTCGGGAACGACTGGGTATCGGCTGGTGGGGCCGATCGGGGGAGGAACGGGGCGAGACTTCGGCCGAACACACTTCAACGATCGGTTCTGTTCGCCTCTGTTGACGGACCACGAACCCGACCGGTGTCCGGCACGCCCGGCGACGCGGTGGCCGGAGCCGCCCCGTCCCCGTGGACCGTCGCTTGTGGACGTTGCCGGGAGAGGGGTGGCGGGCGTTCCCCGCCACCCCTCGCACCGTCACCCGCGGACGGTCAGCGGCACGTCGACGAAGTCGCCGCCGCCCGCCGCGAGGGTCGTGAGACCCGGCACGAAGCGGCGCAGCTTCGGGTCGCCCGCGGGGGTGCGGAAGGCGATCACCCACGTGTCGGCCGCCAGGGACAGCGTCGGGTCGGACGCGGTTTCGTGCTCGTAGTGCGTGACCTCGGACCACGGCAGCCAGGTGGCGCTGCCGGGGTTGGCCTGCCCGGTGCGGTAGACGAAGCCGTCCGTGCCGCGCACGACCACCTGCACCGTGCCGTTCGGCGCCATGATCGCGCTCGGCGCGCCCGCCGCGGCCATCCCCGGCAGCGGCGCGGCCGGCAGCACGGTCCACGCGGCCGCGCCCGTCCGCCTCGTCCAGACCTGGCCGTCGTCGCCGCGCACGAACCGCAGCACGTCGCCGTTCGGCATGGTCACGGCCGCCGCCAGGCTGCCCGCCGGGTTGCCGAGCGACTCCCACGGCGACGGCGGGACCATCGCGGTCACCACCGGCTCGGCGGCGATGGAGTAGGTGTAGTTCACGCCGTCGACGCCGAGCGCGGTGAGCCGGATCGTGGTGCCCGTCGCGACGGCGGCCAGCGGTCCGGCGGGCGCCACCGGCAGCGGCCGCTGGTAGGTGTTGCGGCGCCACGCGTGGATGGAGCCGTTGACCACCCGCTGCGGCCGGGTCCAGATGTAGCCGTTGGCGTCCAGCGCCACGAACGTCACCAGGTCGTTGGCGGTGCGCACCAGTTGCGGGTCGGTGCGCATGCGGCCCCGGAAGTCCACGATGTCGGTCCACGTGCCCGGCGCGCTCTGCAACGCGCCGCGCGTGTCGGAGTCCGTGCCGTGGGCGTAGAGCCGGAGCTGCCCGTCCTGGTTCTCCGCGTACGACGGCTTGCCGGTGAACCCCGCGTACCCCGGGAACGCGGCGAAACCGTTGGGGTCGACGTTGTACAGGTCGCGGATCTCGCCGTGCACCAGCCGGCCCTCGTTGTCGACGTACCCGTACTGCAGGTAGCCGTTGGAGGTCTTGGCCAGCGCCGCCCCGGCGGTCCGGTCCACCGGCACGAACGGGCGTTGCGGGTCGTTCGCCGCGGTCCACCGGCACGCGTCGGTGGTGGCGACGGTGGCCGGGTCGGTGCCCCAGCCGCCACTGGCGACCTCGCGCCCCGACCCGGCGACCAGCGACTGCGTCGACGGGTTGTAGCGGTACCACAGCATCTGGCCCGTGGGCCGCACGGCGTACAGCACGTCACCGCCGGGCGAGAACACCTTGGTGAACCCGCCCCAGTCGCCGCTGCCCACCATGGTCGAGCCGGACAGGCGTTGCGACCCGTGGTGGTACTCGTAGCGGTAGAGGAACCCGGAGGTGGAGCGCGCGTAGATCACCCCGTTGCCCGCGGCGGTGATCATGTCGTAGCCGTTCCACCCGGCGTCGAGGATCGCGGTGGCCGACGTGCCGGTGGTCTCGTTGTAGGCCCGCCACCGCAGGAAGCCGCCGGTGTCGATGTAGTAGAAGTGCCCGAGCGAGTCCACGGTGAACCTCGGGCGGTACGCCGGGGCGCGGTACGTGGCGAACCCGGTCCCGATCACGGTGTAGGCGCCGGGCCCGCCGCCCTCCCACGACGTGCCCTGCCACCGGCGCCGGTGCAGCTCGCCGGTCTCGCTGATGGTGTAGATCCGCCCGTCCGGCCCGCCCCAGGTGGCGGAGCCCCAGCCGGTCCCCAGCTCCGACCCGGCGCGCCAGCTCGGCGCGCCGGTCTCGGGTTCGTCGTGGTGCCACAGGAAGAGCCTGCCGTCCGGGACGGCGGTGAAGACGGACGCGCTCGCGGCGCACTGGATCGCGTCCTCGGCCGCCGCGGTGGCCGGCGAGGTGACGGCGGACGTGGCGCCCGCCGCGGCCGCCAGCGCCAGCACGGCGGCGAAGTGCCCGCCGAACCGGCGCGCGGGTCTGTGTCGCATCGCTCCCCCAAGGAGACCGGGCAGCCGGGTCGCTGCCGCGCCGGAGCATGCGGCGTGCGCGCGTCGGGCACAAGCTTTTGTCCCGCCGCGGGACGAAAGCTTGCCGGGCAACGGAAAACGCGCCCATGCTGATCGCGGTTCACCGCCGGTCCGCGGGGTCGGCAGGGTAGTCCGGGGGGAAGGATCACGTGGTGAGACCACGTCTTGCTGCTCTGCGCGCGTCCCGTCGCGGCGTCGTCCTGGCCCTCGTGGCCGCGCTCGTCCTCGGCGCCGTGGGCACGGCCCTGGCGGTCGTGTTCGTCGAACAACGCCAGCGGTCGGAGGTCGCCGCGCTGCCGGGCCACGGGCCGGCGCAGCAGTGGGGCGACGACCCCGGCGCGGTCGACGGGCAGGCGGTGAACAAGGCCGAGCCGGTGTCGCTGCAGGCGCAGTTCCCGCCGATCGGGGGACAGCCCGAACCCGGGCCGCAGTCCAACGACGCGCGCGTCGCCGACGCCGCGCCCCGCGAGGTCCGCGGCTTCGAGGAGGGCGTCAGCCGCGAGCTGGTCGACCGCCGCACGGACCGGTCGCGCACCTACGCCAACGCCGACGGCACGGAAACCACCGAGGTGAGCCAGGACCCGTTGCACCACCGCGCGCCCGACGGGTCGTGGGCGCCGGTCGACCCGACCGCGGTGCCGGTCGGCGACGAGGGGTGGCGCAACGCCTCCGACGGCGTGGACGTGCGGCTGGCGCGCACCGCCGACGCCGCGCCGCTGGTGCGGATGGCGTTGGGCGACGGCCTCGGCTTCGGGTTCTCGCTCGCGGGGGCCGCCGGCCGCACCGGTGTGGCCGAGGCGTCCCGGGTCACCTACCCGTCCGTGCGGCCCGACGTGGACCTGCGGCTCGACCTCGGACCGGGCGCGGTCAAGGAGACCCTGGTCCTGCGGTCCGCGGCCACCCCGCGCAGCTTCGACTTCCCGCTGCACCTCGACGGGGTCACGGCCAAGGCGGTGGACGCGGGCATCGAGCTGGTCGACGCCGAAGGGCGGCGGCGCGCGCTGATCCCGTCCGGGCACATGGAGGACTCGCACGACGGGCCGGCGGGTCCCGCGTACTCCGCGGGCGTGCGCTACGAGCTGGTCGGCGACGTGCTGCGGGTGCGCCTGGACGACGCGTGGCTGGCCGACCCGGCGCGCCGCTACCCGGTCCTGGTCGACCCGACCGTGACCACGGCCGAGTCGCCCGCGAGCATGTACGTGCAGCGGCAGAGCGACAACCAGAACTTCGGCAACGCCGCCGGGCAGGAGTTGCGCGTCGGCACGGTCCGCGACGGCGGCGTGACCATCCACGCCGCGAGCTACCTGTCGTTCCCCGGCATCGAGAACAGCCTCCGCAACCACAAGGTCTTCGGCGCGTCGCTGGCCCTGACCAACTTCCACTCGTACTCGTGCAACGCCCGCCCGGTGACGGTGCACCCCGTGACCGTGCCGTGGACGGCCGGCAGCGGGCACACGTTCCCCGGCCCCGCCTACGGCGGCGAGCTGAACAACGCCTCGTTCGCGTACGGCTACATCGCGCCCGGCGCCACGTGGTCGAACTGCCCGCAGGCCACCGCCGCCATCCCGCTCGGCGCGGCGGGCCGGGACCTGGTGCAGCGGTGGGTGAACGGGCAGGAGGCCAACTACGGCCTGACCGTGCGCGCGTCGGAGAGCGACCAGTACGGGTGGAAGAAGTTCTACGGCCACGGCACGGCGAACAAGCCGCGCCTGTTCATCACGCACTCCCCGTACGACGCCGCGTACCGCATCGACCGGCCGGTGCCGCAGCCCGCGCTGCTCAAGGGCGGGCAACCCGGCAAGGTCGCCATCACGGTCACCAACAACGGCGCGACGACGTGGACGCCCGGCGAGTACGTGCTGTCCTACCGCCAGTTCTCGGCCAACGGCGCGCCCATGGTGCAGGTCAACGACTCCGCCGCGCTGCCGCACGACGTCGGGCGCGGGCAGTCGGTGTCGCTGGAGGCGGCGATCACCCCGCCCGCCGACTGGGGCCGGTACACCTTCGAGTTCAGCATGCACCGCAAGGGCCACGCGTACTTCGTGGACGAGCAGGTGCCACCCGCGGTGCTGGTGCTGGAGATGAAGAACGTGCCGCCGGTGCTGCGCGCCCAGTACCCGCCCAACGGCTACTCCGCGCCCACGCTCACCCCGACGTTGTGGGCCAACGGCCTGGACGTCGACAACGGCGGCGCGGGGCTCCAGCACCGGTTCGTGGTGTGCGACAAGGCGAACCCGACCGCGTGCACCGACTCCGGCTACCACGACGATCCGTCGTGGACGGTCCCCGCCGGCGCGCTGCGGTGGAGCAAGACCTACCTGTGGAACGCCTACGTCAAGGACTCGGGCGGCGCGGAGAGCGCGCCGGTGCAGGGCAGCGCGCTGCTGACCGCCGTGCCGCAGCCCGAGATCACCGCGCACCTCGGCAACTCCCCGTACAGCGGCAAGGCGGGCGACGTGGACGCCCAGGTCGCCAACTACCGCACCAGCGCCATCGACGCCTCGGTGGGCACGACCGGGCCGCCGCTGACCGTCACCCGGACCTACAACAGCCTCGACCCGCGCCGCGACCTGCTCTTCGGCGCCGGGTGGACCACCCAGTTCGACATGCGCGCCGTCGAGGACCAGGACGGCACGGGCAACGTGGTGATCACCTACCCGGACGGCGGGCAGGTCCGCTTCGGCCACCACGGCGACGGCACCTACGCCCCGCCGCCCGGCCGGTTCGCCACGCTGTTCCGCAACGCCGACCGCGGCTGGACGCTGGTCGACAAGAACGCCACCGGCTACTACTTCCGCGCCGACGGCAGGCTCGCCCGCGTCACCGACAACGCCCTGCGCGCGGTCGAGCTGACCTACGACACCGCGGGCCGGCTGAGCCAGGCCCGCAGCCCGCTCACCGGCCGTCACCTGACCTTCACCTGGACCGGCGCGCACGTCACCGCCGTCGCCACCAACCCGGTCGACGGCGTGACGCCGACCTGGCGCTACACCTACGACGGTGACAAGCTCACCCGGGTGTGCGACCCGGAGGACGGGTGCGCCACCTACGGGCACACGACCGGCTCGCACTACCGCAGCGCCGTGCTCGACAGCAGGCCCGAGTCGTACTGGCCGCTGGGCGACACCGGCGACAAGGCCGCGAGCCAGGTCGGCGTCAACCTCGCCAAGGACTTCGGCACGTACGTCGCCGTGCAGCGGGGGCGTCCCGGCGCGCTCGCCGGGTCCGCCGACGCGGCCGCGGGCTTCGACGGGGTCGGGTCCCGCCTCACCCTGCCCGACCACGCGATCGGCAAGAACCGCAACGCCGCCGTGGAACTGTGGTTCCGGACCACGAAGTCCGGTCCGCTGCTGGCGTTCCAGGACAAGCCGTTCGACCAGACCGGCCACACCGCCACCGCGCCCGTCCTGTACGTCGGGACGGACGGCCGGCTGCGCGGCCGGTTCCGGACCGACGGCGCCGCCCAGTCGCCGCCGATCACCACGGGGTCGGCGGTCAACGACGGCCGGTGGCACCACGTGGTGCTGTCGGCCTCGGTGGCCTCCCAGGCGCTGTTCGTGGACGGCGCGAAAGTGGGCGAGCTCGCCGGCGTGGTGGACAACGAGGTCCTGGCGCACGGCCAGGTCGGGGCGGGCATCTCGGTCAACCCGGCGGTGGACTGGCCCGCGTGGGGCGACCGGCGGACGTGGTTCTTCGAGGGCGACGTGGACGAGGTCGCCGTCTACGCCCACCCGCTCGGCGCGAACCAGGTCGGGGCGCACCACGCCGCCCGCGCCGCCGCCGACCAGGTCGCCGAGGTCACCCTGCCCACCGGGCGCGTCGCGGCCCGACTGCGCTACGACACCGTGCAGGACCGCGTGACCGAGTACCTCGACGGCGACGGCGGCACCTGGAGGTTCGGCACGCCGGTCATCACCGGCGAAGGCGTCAACCTGGTCCGCACCGTCCGGGTGACCGACCCGGCGAACCGCAACCACTTCTACGACTTCGACCCGCTGCGCGGGCGCGTGCTGCGGCAGCTCTCCCCGCTGGGCGTCTCGACCCGCGCCGAGGACACGCCGCCCGACCCGGACGCGCCCACCACGACGCCCACCACGTGCGCGCCGGTGCCCGGCGGCAGCTTCTGCGACGTGCCGATCGGGGGCGGCGGCGGGTTCGTCGACGTCGAGTTCCAGGGCGTGCGCACGTTCGGCTACGACGAGTCCGGCTTCCGGACCACCGTCACCGACGAGACCGGCCGGCAGGTCGTGCTGGCGCACGACGAGCGCGGCAACGTCACGGCGCGCACCACCTGCCGCGGCATCTCCAACTGCCAGACCGCGCGCTACGGCTACCACGTGAACCCGGCCGACGCGACCGACCCGCGCAACGACCGGCTGCTGGAGCACCGCGACGCCCGCTCGTCCGGCCCGACCGACAACCGCTACCGCACCTCCTACGCCTACGACACGCGCGGCAACCTGCTGTCGCAGACCACCCCCGACGGCGGCGTGGTCACCCACGCCTACACCGACGGCAACGAGCCCGGGTTCGCGGGCGGCAACCAGCCCGCGGGCCTGGTGAAGCTCAGCCGCGACGCCGAGGGCGGCGAGACCCGGTACTCCTACTACCGGACCGGCGACCTGGCCGAGGTGCGGACGCCCGCCGGCCTGCGGACCGTGCACACCTACGACGCCCTGGGCCGCCGGCTCACCACCACGGTCTTCTCCGACTCCCACCCGCAGGGCCTGACCACCGCTTACGCCTACGACACCCGGTCGCGCCCGGTCCGCGTGACCGAGCCGCCGACGGTCGACGCGATCACCGGCGTCACCCACACCGTGCGCACCGACGTGGAGTACGACGCCGACGGACGCCGGGTCCGGGTCGAGACCAGCGACCTGACCGGCGGCGACGAGCCGCGCGTCGTCACCACCTCCTACGACCGGCACGGCCGGCCCGAGCGCGTCACCGACCCGCTGGGCGGTGAGACCAGCCACGGCTACGACGCCTTCGGCAACCGCACCTGGACCGTCAACGCCAACGGCGTGCGCTACGAGTTCGCGTACACCGCCCGCAACGCCCTCTCCGAGGTCCGCCTGCGCGGCTGGCAGGGCGACCCCGAGGGCGCGCCGCCGATGCCGCACGGCTACCTGGTGCTCGCGACCCACTCCTACGACGGCGCGGGCAGGCTGGTGCGCAGCACCGACGCGATGCGGCGCACCGAGGTCCGCGAGTACTACGACGACGACCTGCTGCGGTCCCGGAAGTTCCTCGGCTACGCCCCGGCCGGCGGCACGAAGCCGCAGGTCGAGGTCGAGCGCAACACCTACGACGCCGCGGGCAACCTCACCGAGCAGGTGCTGGCCGGCGGCCGGGTGACCACCTACGAGCACGACGCGGTGGGCCGCCGCACCGCCGCCACCGACGACCCCGCCGGGCTCAAGCGGCGCACGGGCGTGGACTACGACCGCAACGGCAACGTCAAGCGCGTCACCCGGACCGGCGACGAGTCCAACACCGGCGGCGTCGCGAGCGCGGCCGAGGTGGTCGACTACACCTACGACCCGGCGGGCCGCCGCACCGCCGAGGCCACCCGCCTCGGCACCACGTCCCTGGTCACGACGTTCGGCTACGACCAGCGCGGCCTGGTCACGTCCGTGACCCCGCCCCGCGGCAACGAGCCCGGGGCCGACCCGGCCGCGCACACGACGTCCTACGCCTACGACGCGGCCGGCCGGCCGACCGTCGTCCGGCTCCCCCCGGTCGAGGTGGAGTCCGGCGGCGGCGCGCCCGCGGTCACCCGGCCGGAGACCAGGACCGGCTACAACGCGTTCGGGCAGGTCACCGGCGAACGCGACGCGAACGGCTCGGTCACCCGGTTCGAGGTCGACCGCCTGGGCCGCGTGGTCCGCGCGCACGGACCCGCCTACACCCCGCCGGGCCGGACCACGCCGGTCACCGCCACCGACGAGACGGCCTACGACGCGCTGGGCAACGTCGTCCGCACCACCGACGCCCGCGGGGCGGTCGTCGACTACCGCTACGACCAGCTCGGCCGGCTGGTCGAGGAGACGGTGCCGAGGCCCGACGCGCCGACCGAGCCCGCCGGCTCCTGGCGCTACACCTACACCCGCGCCGGCGAGGTGCTGTCCGCCTCGGACCCCTCGGGCGGGCGCACCGAGTCCACCTACGACGGCTTCGGTCGGATGACCACCGCCACCGTGCTGGAGCGCTACCCGGCCACCACGCTGACCACCGGCTACGAGTACGACGACGCGGGCCGCGTCACCCGGATCACCTCTCCGGGCGGCAACACCAGGACGTTCGAGCACGACGCCGTGGGCCAGGTGGTCCGCGCGACCTCGGCGGCGGGCGTGACCACGCACTACGGCTACGACCTCGGCGGACGGCTCGTCCGCGCCTCCGACGCGCTCGGTCGCACGTCGCGGGCGGGCTACGACACCGCGGGCAGGCTCACGTCCGCCCGGCGGCTCGGCGCGAGCGGCGCGCTGATCGGCCGCGCCACGTTCGGCTACGACGCCGACGGCAACCTCACCACCGCCACCGACCCGCTGGACAAGCGGACCACCTACGCCTACGACGCGCTGGGCCGCCTCGTCCGCCAGGTCGAGCCCGTCGCCGACGGGCAGACCACGACCACGACGTTCGGGTACGACGCGGCGGGCCACGTGACCCGGTTCACCGACGGCCGCGGCCACACCACCGCCTACGCCGTGAACGCGCTGGGGCTGCCGGAGTCCGAGGTGGAGCCCGCCACGGCGGCCCACCCGGACGCCGCGGACCGCACGTGGACCACGACGTACAACGCGGCCGGTGACGCGGTCGGCCTGCGCTTGCCCGGCGGTGTCACCCGGACGCGCGAGTTCGACGCGCTGGGCAGGCTGACCCGGGAGACCGGCGCGGGCGCGGAGGCGTCCACCACCGACCGCGTGTTCCGCTACGACGTGCTCGACCGCCTGATCGGCGTGCAGGGCGTGGGCGGCGAGAACACCTACGCCTACAACGACCGCGGCTCGCTGATCGGCGCGACCGGCCCCGCCGGCGCGTCGACCCGCCAGTACGACGCCGACGGCAACCCGACCTCCCGCACCGACGCGTCCGGCGCCACCGTGACGACGTACGACAGGGGACGTCCCGCCACCGTCACCGACGGCCTGACCGGCCTGACGCAGACCTACGGCTACAACGCCGCGGGCCAGCTGGAGAAGGTCGGCTACGGCGGCGGCCGGGAACGGGTCTTCGGCTACGACGACGCGGGCCGGCTCGCGTCCGACACCGTCGCCGGCGGCCGGACCACCTACGGCTACGACAAGAAGAACAGGCTGACCGCCAAGACCACCCCGGCCGGGGCCAACACCTACGGCTACGACCACGCGGACCGGCTCACGTCGTGGACCTCGCCCGCGGGCACGGTCGCCTACGAGTGGGACGCGGCGGGCAACCGCACGCGGGCGGGCGACCAGGTCTCCACCTACGACGAGCGCAACCGCCTGCTCACCGAGGGCGGGCGGGCCGTCGCCCACACCGCCCGCGGCACGAGGGCCGGCGACGACGTCGCCTTCGACGCCTTCGACCGCATGACGAAGGACGGCGCGCGGACCTACGCCTACGACGGCCTGGACCGCGTCGCCACCCGCGACGGCCAGGTCCTCACCTACGGCGGCCGGTCCAACGAGCTGGTCGCGGACGGCTCCTCCACGTACTCGCGCGGCGCGGGCGACCAGCTGCTCGCGCTCGGCCGCGACGGCGTCGCACGCCTGGCCGTGACCGACGCGCACGGCGACCTCACCGCGACCCTGGACCCGGCCGGCGACCTGACCGCGCCCGCGGACACGGCGACGTTCGACCCGTTCGGCCGCGTGGTGGGGACGACGGGGGTCAAGCGGTCCATCGGCTTCCAGGGCGACTGGACCGACCCGGACACCGGGCGGGTCAACATGACGGCCCGGTGGTACGACCCCGGCAGCGGCGGCTTCGCGTCGCGCGACGACTACCCGCTGCCCGGCACGCCGTCCGGCATGGCCAACCGCTACGCCTACGGCCTCGGCTCGCCGCTGGACCACTCCGACCCGAGCGGCCACCTGCCGGACGACTGGTGCCTGTGCGGGCCCCGGCCGGACGGCGACTTCGGCGACGGCTGGTTCGACAACCTCGACGACCTGTTCTGCGGCCTGTTCCCCGTCCTCTGCGGTGGCGGGTCGGACTCCTCGACCCCGCCGCCGCCCACGGAGCGCGACGGCGGCAAGGGCGACCACACCGGCCAGGGCACCGGTTTCGGCAAGGGCGATCCCTCGAACGGCAGGAACTCCGGCACCGGCAGGGGCAACGGCAAGGGCAACGGCCCGAGCCCGACCGACATCGCCCGCGAGCGGGCCAGGGAGTTCGGCCGCGCCAACCCGCTGCCCGTGCCCGAGGCGCTGACCCAGCCGCTCTACGGCACCGACAGCACCCCGCCGGTGTCGTCCTCGCCGAACCTCCCGTCCCAGGTGGCCGGCGACTTCGCGAACCCGGTGGACGACGTGAACGACGCGTACGCGGCGGTCTACGCGAACCTGCTGGAGCAGAACGGGTCGGTCGTCCAGAACGTGTCCGCGTCGCTGCGGTCGCCGACGTGGCTGACCGGCGGCGGGTGCTGGGACTGGCTCCAGAGCGCGTGCGACGCGGGCGACGACCTCGTGTTCGAAGCCGACAAGGCGTTGTCCGACGTCGAGCACTACCTGGACGCGCACACCGACGACATCGGCGGCATGCTGTTCGGCGCGGGAGCGGTCGTCGGCGGCGCGGGCCTCGTGTCGCTGAGCGCCCCGCTGGTGCTCGCGCCCGTGTCGTGCGGCACGGGGGTGCTGTGCCCGCCGGGGCTCGCCGCCGGGGCGCTCGGCCTCTCCGGCGTGGCCGTCGGCGGTGGCCTGGTCCTCGGTGGCGGCGCGCAGTTCCAGCAGAGCCTGGGCGGGATGTTCGACGGCGACTCCGGCTACGAGAAGCGGCCGGACGGCACGCCCGAGCCGGTGGGCGTGCCGAAGAAGCGGGACGACAAGTGGTTCAAGCGCCACGGCATCGACCCGCACAAGGAGAAGTACGAGGTGTTCGGCGAGCACGGCGCGCAGTACGACCTGTACGTGGACCGCGCGGGCAACGTCTACGGCGTCCGCAAGGGCGAGGACTCCCGCTCGGGCGAGTACATCGGCATCGTGGATGATTTCTAGTGCGACGGAGGGGGTGGACGAATGGTGACGGGTGACGACGACGCGAACCGGACCGGGTACCCGGGCTTCCGGGTGGACGACCCGCCCCGGCTGCGGCCCCTTCCGGTCACGCTGCGGCGGATCGCCCTGGCCAAGCTGTCCTCGGTGGACTCCTTCAGCGCGTCGTTCGGCGGCGAGGGCTTCGGGTTCGCCCCCTGGTTCACGGTGCTGGTGGACTACGACGACGTGCTGCGGTTCGTCGGTGTGTACCGCGGTGAGACCGTGCGGGACATCGGCGAACGGGAGCCCTCGCCGGAGGACGAGCGGCGGTTGTGCGTCCGGCACTCGGAGTGGGACCGGGCGGCCGACGTCGCCCGGGCCCCCATGACGGCGGAGCTGGGCGACTACCTCGCGTCCGGCCCGCAGATCACCGACCGCTACGCCTTCACCACGACGCACGAGTCGGCGGACCTGACCGGGGCGACCGCCGGCCTGCTGGCCGACCTCGCCCGGGGGTTCGCGATCAGCGCGTCGCCGCCGCGGCGGTCGCCGTGGCACCACCTGTCGGTCGACGTCGCCGACGACCTGTTCGTCACCGCGTTCCGGTACTCGCCCCGGCTGGCGCGCTGCGACGTCCTCGAAGCCGGCCTGCCGCCGTGGCTCGACCGGGCGCTGGCGGTCGCCGACCGGGGCGGGGCGGAGCCGGACGAGCCGATCCGCCTCCACGTCCGCCACTCGGTCCGGGAGCTGGTGAACGCCCCGATCCGGCCGTCGCGCCGGCCCTGATCCGACCCCTCGGGGCGGATATCCCGGGATTTTTCCCGCGAGGTGTCGATCCGGGCCGTCGCCGTTCGAGGAGAAGGTGACGGACACGATCGAGGACCTCGGGAGACGACGATGAGGGCAGGACGACGCGAGTGGTCGGGGCTCGCGGTGCTGGCGCTGCCGACGCTGCTGCTGTCGCTGGACATGAGCGTGCTGCACCTGGCGGTGCCGCACCTGGCCGCCGACCTGCGGCCGACCGGCACCCAACTGCTGTGGATCATCGACGTCTACGGCTTCATGATCGCGGGGTTCCTGGTCACCATGGGGACCCTCGGCGACCGGATCGGCCGGCGGAAGCTGCTCATGACCGGTGGCGCTGCCTTCGGCGCGGCGTCGGTCGTGGCGGCGTTCAGCACCAGCCCGGAGATGCTGATCGCCGCGCGGGCCGTGCTGGGGATCGCCGGGGCGACGCTCATGCCGTCCACGCTGGCGCTGATCGGCAACATGTTCCGCGACCCGAGGCAGCGCGGCACGGCGATCGCGGTGTGGATGAGCTGCTTCATGGGCGGCATGGTGATCGGTCCGGTGGTCGGCGGCGTGCTGCTGGAGCACTTCCGCTGGGGCTCGGTGTTCCTGCTTGCCGTGCCGGTCATGGTGCTGCTGCTGGCCACCGCGCCGAAGCTGCTCCCGGAGTACCGCGACCGCGGCGCCGGGCGGCTCGACCCGGCGAGCGTGGCGCTGTCGCTGGGCGCGATCCTGCCGATCGTCTACGCGCTCAAGGAGACGGCGAAGGACGGCGTGTCGGCGGTCGACGCGGTCGTGCTCGTCGCGGGCGTGGCGGTCGGCGCGGTGTTCGTGCGCCGGCAGCGCGGTCTGGCCGACCCGGTGCTGGACCTGCGGCTGTTCCGGGTGCCGGCGTTCGGCGCGGCGTTGAGCATCATGCTCGTCGGCGCGTTGACCATGGGCGGGGTGTTCCTGCTGGTGAGCCAGTACCTCCAGCTGGTCGCCGGGCTGTCGCCGGCGCGGGCCGGGCTGTGGCTGGCGCCGCAGGCGGGCGCGGTGGTCGTCGGGTCGCTGCTCGCGCCGCGGCTGGCGCGGCGGTTCCGGCCGGAGTTCGTGCTCGGGTTCGGGATGCTGGTCGCGGCGGCGGGGATCCTGCTGTTCACGCGGGCCGACGCGGTCGGCGGGATCGGGTTCGTCGTGGTCGGGCTGTCCGTCGCGGGCTTCGGGATGGGGCCGCAGGGCGTGCTGTGCACGGAGATGGTGGTGGGGTCGGTGCCGCCGGCGAAGGCCGGTGCGGCGTCGGCGATGTCGGAGACCAGCGGCGAGTTCGGCATCGCCATGGGGATCGCGGTGTTCGGCAGCCTCGGCACGGCCGTCTACCGCGACCGGGTCGAGATCCCCGCGCAGGTGCCCGCCGAGGCCGCCGCCCTGGTGACCGACGGCATCGCCGGCGCGCAGCGCGCCGCGGCGTCGCTCCCGGCCCCGCTGGCGGACGACGTGCTGGCGACCGCGCGCGACGCCTTCTCGTCCGGCCTGCACACGGTGTCCGTGGTCGGCGCGGCGGTCGTCGTGGTGTTCGCGGTGGTCGGCATGGTCGCGCTGCGCCGGACCCGCCCGGCGGCCGCCGAGGAGCCCGAGCCCGCGCCCGTCGGGGCGTGAGCCGGCGAGACGGACGCGTCGGCACAGGTGCGGACGGAGCCGGTGCCGTTGGGGCGTTCGGGCTAGTCGAACGGGTCGGTTTCGCGCGGGGCGGACCCGACCCCGGATTTTTCCCGAGTCGTGACATCGATGCGTAAGCGCAGGTCAACGGCCGGTTACGTGGTCACTGTCCGTCGCGGCGCGGAACCGCGCGCAACCATTACCCAAAGTTTCGTTGAAGTTTCGCTCAGTGACAGATAGGCTCAGGACCGCTCTGGGAGCGCTCCCAGCGAAACACCGCCGCTCAACCATCCGAAGAGTGGAGGCCCTTCCATGCGTATGCGCAGCAGCTCCGGGTCCGCAATGAAGCGCCGGGGCGCAATCGCGCTGGCCCTCGGTC
Source organism: Actinosynnema sp. NPDC004786 (assembly GCF_053601135.1). NCBI lineage: Bacteria > Bacillati > Actinomycetota > Actinomycetes > Pseudonocardiales > Pseudonocardiaceae > Actinosynnema > Actinosynnema sp. NPDC004786. Next base: position 52,817 of record NZ_JBSGBG010000026.1, read on the forward strand.
TGTTCGCAAGCATGTTCCTCTGGACCCCGACGGCGTCGGCGCACGGCACCATCGTGGGTCCCGCGACCCGCGCCTACCAGTGTTGGCAGTCCTGGGGCAGCCAGCACACCAACCCGGCCATGCAGCAGCAGGACCCCATGTGCTGGCAGGCCTTCCAGGCCAACGCCGACACCATGTGGAACTGGATGAGCGCGCTGCGGGACGGCCTGGGTGGCAACTTCCAGGGCGCGACGCCCAACGGCACCCTGTGCAGCAACAACCTGTCGCGCAACGCCTCGCTGAACAAGCCGGGCAACTGGCGGACCACCAACGTCGGCGCCAGCTTCAACATGCACCTGTACGACCAGGCGAGCCACGGTGCCGACTTCTTCCGGGTCTACATCAGCAAGAACGGGTTCGACCCGAAGACCCAGACCCTCGGGTGGGGCAACCTCGACCTGGTCACCACGACCGGTCGCTTCGCCCCGGCCAAGGACATCAACTTCACCGTCAACACCAACGGCTCGTACCGTGGTCACCACGTGGTCTTCACGATCTGGCAGGCCTCGCACCTGGACCAGGCGTACATGTGGTGCAGTGACGTGAACTTCGGCTGAAACCCGGTCGCCTGACCGAGAGCACGCAGTTAGCCGGCCCGGTGCCGCCCCAGCGGCACCGGGCCGGCGCGCGTCCGGGCCCGATCGCCAACGCCCGCCCGGCCGCACCTGTCCGACCGCGCTTGCCGGGCCGCATCGGCCCAATCGCTCTTGCCCGGCCGCGCTTGCCGGGCGGCGGCGGCTCCATCGCTCTTGCCCGGTCGCTCTTGCCGGGCCGCGTCGGCTCGATCGCGTTTGCCCGACCGTGCTTGCCCGACCGCGTTTGCCCGGCCGTGCTTGCCCGACCGCGCCCGCTTGGGCGTGCCCTCCGGACCGGACCGCCCGACCGGCCGCCGAGCGCCCCGCCCGCCGGCCCGCCACCCGTGTCAGCGCCCGTGTCAGGAGCGTGTCAGGGGCGTGGCGGGCCCGCCGCCGACAGTGGTCCCATGACGAGTTCGGCGATAGCGGTTTCGGGGTTGCGGAAGGCGTACGGGGACAAGGTGGTGCTCGACGGCATCGACCTGGACGTCCCCGCGGGGTCGGTCTTCTCCCTGCTCGGCCCCAACGGCGCGGGCAAGACGACGACGGTCAACGTGTTGACCACCCTGGCGGCGGCGGACGGCGGGACGGTGCGGGTCGCCGGGCACGACGTCGGGACCGAGGCCAAGGCGGTCCGCCGGGCCATCGGGGTCACCGGCCAGTTCGCGGCGGTGGACGAGCTGCTGACCGGCCGGGAGAACCTCCGGCTGATGGTCGACCTCCGGCTCGGGGCCGACCGGCGGGTCGTCGGCGAGCTGCTGGAGCGGTTCGACCTCGCGGACGCGGCGCGCAAGCCCGTGTCGACCTACTCCGGCGGCATGCGCCGCAAGCTCGACCTGGCGATGACCCTGGTCGGCGGCCCGCGGATCATCTTCCTGGACGAGCCGACGACGGGGCTGGACCCGCGCAGCCGCCGCACGATGTGGACGATCATCCGCGAGCTGGTGGCCGACGGCGCGACGATCTTCCTCACCACCCAGTACCTGGAGGAGGCCGACCAGCTCGCCGACCGCGTCGCGGTCCTCGACCGGGGCCGCGTGGTCGCCGAGGGCACGCCCGACGAGCTGAAGCGGCGCGTCCCCGGCACGCACGTCCGGCTGCGGTTCGCCACCGCCGCCGGGCTCGACGCGGCCGCGCGGGTCCTCCCCGGCGCCACCCGCGACGACGAGGCGCTGGTCCTGCGCGTCCCCGGCGACGGCGGCACCGGGTCGCTGCGGGGCCTGCTCGACCGGCTGGACGAGTACTCGCTCCCGGCCGAGGAGCTGACCGTCCACACGCCGGACCTCGACGACGTCTTCCTCGCCCTGACGGGCCACGACACGGAGGTGGTCGCGCGATGAGCGCCCGATCCCACTCGGCGGTGATGCTGCGCCGCAACGTCCGGCACCTCGCCCGGAACCCGACCTCGGTCTTCAACGCGGTCCTGATGCCGATCATCGTCATGCTGATGTTCGTCTACATGATGGGCGACGCGTTCGACGTCGGCGTCGACTACATCGACTACGCGACACCGGGTCTGGTGCTGCTGGCCGTCTGCTACGGCCTCGGCGCCGCCGCCACGGCGGTGAACTCGGACATGACCAAGGGCATCATCAACCGCTTCAAGGTCATGGACGTCTCGCGCGGCGCGGTGCTGACCGGTCACGTCGTCGCGAGCGTGCTGACGAACCTGGTCGCCGTGGCGGCGCTGGTCGGGGTGGCGTTCCTGCTGGGGCTCAGCCCGGCCGCGGGCCCGCTCGACTGGCTCGGCGTGGTGGGCGTGGTCGTGCTGCTCGGCTTCGCGACCGGCTGGCTCACCGTGGCCCTGGGGCTGGCGGCGAGGACGCCGGAGACGGCGGGCCTCGCGTCCGTGCCGCTGGTCATGCTGCCGTTCTTCAGCAGCGCCATCGTGCCGGCCGAGAAGATGGGGCCCGGCCTGCGGGAGTTCGCCGAGCACCAACCGTTCACGCCGGTCATCGAGACGCTGCGTGGCCTCCTGGCCGGCGCGCCGGACCCCACCGTGGCGACCACCGCCGTCGCGTGGTGCGTCGGGATCGCCCTCGGCGGCTACCTGTGGGCGCGCGCCACGTTCACGAAGCGAGCGTGACGGCGACCAGCTCGCGCCACCCGGTCACCGCGCCCTCCCCGGCCGCCTCGGCGAACCGCGTTTCGCCGAGGCGGTCGCGCGCCGCCCGCTCGATCCGGGCGACGTCCGGGTGCGAGCGGTCCGGCAGGCCGAGCACGGCGGCGCTCGCCGCGAGCAGCCGGGCCCCCTCGTCGGGCCGGTCCCGGCGCAGCGCCAGGTCCGCGACCCCGACCAGGACGCGCGCGATCGTGGGCGCGTGCCCGCCCTCGGCCGCCGCCTCGCACGCCGCCGCCCGGTGCCGACGGGCCTCTTCGAGGTCGTCGGCGAGGTAGCCGAGCAGGTCGCGGGTCCCGGCGCGGACGTACGCCTGCTCCGCGTCGTCGCCCAGCAGCTCCGCCACGACGCCGAGCTGCCGGCGGGCCTCCTCCGCGTCGCCCCGCCACCGGGCCAGCTCCGCCTTCGACAGGGCGAGGTGGGCGAGCGCGCCCGGCCAGGTGACCCGTCGGGCGCACCGCTCCGCCTCTGCCGTGGCGGTCGAGGCCGCGTCCTCGTCGCCGAGCAGCCAGTACAGCTGGGCCTGCCGCGACCGCAGCCGGATGACGTCCTCGGTCGCGCCGACCTCGGTCACCACCACGACCGCCTGCCCGTACAGCTCGCACGCCTCGGCGAACCGGCCCCGGGTGGCGATCCGGTCCGCCAGCTCCGTCAGCGCGAACGACGTGCCGAACCGCTCGCCGAGCGCGCGGAACTCGGCCAGCGCCGTCCCCAGGTGCTCGTCCGCCTCCGGCCCGCCCTGGCCGAGCACGACCCGCGTCTTGCCCAGGTGCAGCCGGGCCAGCGCGCGCACCCAGGGGTCCTCGTCGGCCAGCAGCGACTCCCACGCGGGCAGGACCGCGTCCGGGTTCCGGATCATGTGCTCCAGCGGCACGACGAGCCTCAGCGCCGGGTGCCGGCTGCGCACGCGCAGGCCGATGTCGTAGGCGCGGTGCACCCACTCCGCCACCTGGTGCTCGCCGGCCGGCCCGGTCGTGACGAACATCGAGATGAGGCCGCACACGATGCCGCGGATCTCGTCGGGCACCTCGCCGGGCGTGGCGTTGGCCGCGCCGATCAGCTCCATGCCCTCGGACTTGTGCCCGGCGAGCCACCAGTACCAGCCGGCGGCCGCGGCGAGCCGCATCGCGCCGTGCGCGTCGCCGGCCGCGAGCGCGCCGCGCATCGCCGCGCCGAGGTTGTCGTGCTCGGCCGCCAGGTCGGCGAGCCACGCCAGCTGCTCGGCTCGGCGCAGCCGCGGCTCGGCGGTCTCGGCCAGCTCGGTGAAGAACGCGAGGTGCGCCTGCCGCGCCCGGTCGGTTTCGCCGGCCTCGACCAGCCGGTGTGCGGCGTACTCCCCGATGGTGCCGAGCATCCGGTAGCGCGGCGCGCCGTCGCCGTCGGCGACCAGCAGCGACTTCTCGGTGAGCGCGGTGAGCAGGTCGGGCACCTGCCACGGCTCGACGTCCCCGCCGGCGCAGACCCGCTCCGCCGCCTCCGAACGCGCGCCGCCCGCGAACACCGACAGCCTGCGCAGCACCGCGCGTTCGGCGTCGCTCAGCAGTTCCCAGCTCCAGTCGACCACCGCGCGCAGCGTCTTGTGCCGGGGCAACGCGGTGCGGCTGCCGCTGGTCAGCAGGCGGAACCGGTCGTCGAGCTGGTGGGCGAGCTGGTCGAGGGTCAGGGTGCGCAACCTGGCCGCGGCCAGCTCGATCGCCAGCGGCATCCCGTCCAGCGCCCGGCAGACGTGCGCCATGGTGGACCACGTGCGGGCGTCCGGCACGAGGTCGGGGCGCACCGCGGCGGCCCGGTCCCGCAGCAGCCGGACGGCGGGGGAGGACTCGACCTCCGCGGCGTCGGCGTCGGGCGACGGCAGGGCCAGCGGCACGACCGGCCACAGCGCCTCGCCGGTGATGCCGAGCGGTTCCCGGCTCGTCGCCAGCACCCGCAGCCGCCGGCACTCGCCGAGCACCCGGTGGGCGAACGCGGCGGCCGACTCGATCACGTGCTCGCAGTTGTCCAGGACCAGCAACGCCTCCCGGTCGCGGATGGCGGCGATCACCCGGTCGGTCGGCTCCGCGTTCGGCGCGTCGCCGAGCAGCGCGTCCCGCAGGCCCAGCGCGGCCAGCGCCGCCTGCGCGACGTCGTGCCGGCCGCTCCCGCCGGCCTGGTCGCCGTCCGCGCCGAGCGGCGCGAGTTCGACCAGCCACGCGCCGTCGGGCAGGTCGCCGAGCAGCGTGCGGGCGGTCTCCGCGGCCAGCCTGGTCTTGCCCGAGCCGCCCGGCCCGATGAGGGTCGTGAGCCGGTGCTCGGCGACGAGCCCCCGCACCGCGGCCACGTCGGCGTCCTTGCCGATGTAGCTGGTCAGCTCGGCGCGCAGGTTGGTCTTGCGCCGCTCCTCGCGCCGTCCCCGGCCCAGCTCGCCGCGCAGCAGCGCGACGTGCAGCGCGGACAGCTCCGGCGAGGGGTCCACGCCCAGGGTCTCGGCCAGCGCCTCGCGGGTGCGCTGGTACACCAGCAGCGCCTCGGTGTCGCGGCCGGCCGCGACGTGCGCGCGCATCAGCGCGGCGACGAGCCGTTCCCGCAGCGGGTGCGCGGCGACCGCGTCGGTCAGCTCGGTGACCAGCCCGGCGGCGTGGCCCAGCTCGACCTCCGCGTCGAAGCGGTCCTCCGCGGCGGTCAGGCGCAGCCCCTCCAGCCGGGTCACCGCCGCGTCGAACGCCGCGCTGTCCACCAGCCCGACGTCCTGCAGGGCCGCGCCGCGCCACAGGTCGAGGGCCTCGCGCAACAGCGCGACCCGGCGCGGTCCGTCGTCGTCGCGGGCGCGGGCGAGGAGGCGTTCGAACCGGACGGCGTCGACCGCGTCGGGGTCCACCTCCAGCCGGTAGCCGTCCGGCTGCCCCTCGACCGACCCCTCCGGCAACGCCTTGCGCAGGCGGGAGACGAGGCGCTGCAACGCGTTCGCGGCGTCGGCGGGCGGGTGCTCGCCCCAGATCCAGTCGACCAGCGCCGCCTTCGCGACCACGCGGCCGGGGTCGAGCGCGAGGGCGGCCAGCAACCCGCGCAGCCGCGCGCCCGGCACGTCGGCGCGGACGCCGTCGTCCGCGCGCACCTCGAACGGCCCCAGCATCCCGATCCGCACCGGGCCGATTTTGTCATGAGCGCCCGTCACGTCTCCGGCACGTCTCGCGCGCCGCGTGGACGGCCGGCCCGCCGTGCCCGGCTCGTCGGCGTTCGCGCTTTCTCCCGTGAATTAGGGTGAACGGCCAAAATGTGAGTGGCACACCCCGTCGCTGAATCCGGACTATTCGGGTGCGATCGGCTCGGTCTACCCGTTGCCACCTGCGGTGACTTTTATATCGATGCCCCGGTCAAGTGGTTCGATGGGTAATTAATGAATCGCCCAGCGTGTGTGATTGCGATCACATTTCCTCGTGAGGGGGACTAGGTCGCAGGTCGCGGATTTACAGTCGGCAGCGATTCGCCAGGCCGCGTTTCGAACCCCTCCGGCACCGCCGCCGCGTTCCCGGCCTGATCGACATCACGTCCGACCCGGGGGAAACGACGCACGTCCACGCGCGCCCGTTCGCGGGCGGCTCCCCCCTGCCGTGCCACAGACAGGAGGCGCTTCGGTGCAGCCCGCGTTCTCAGTCCTGTCCGGAACCGACCACGCGGGGAAGTCCGTCGTGATGCGCGCGTTGGCGGCCGAGGAGCCGACGTGGCGACTGGTCTCGGTGGACGACGACTTCCTCGCCCCCGAGCACGGGGTCGTGTCCCGGCTCAAGTCCGACCTCGTCCGGGAAACCCTGCCCGGCCTGGGCAAGCACCACTCGCCCGACTTCGTGGCGAGCCTCCTGCAGACGGCGGTCGTGCACCTGCGCGACCAGCTCGTGGACGTCGGTCCACACCGACCGGTCGTCGTGGACTCGTACTACTACAAGATCCTCGCCAAGTGCCGCCTGATCGGCGCGGACGAGGAGATCTTCGGCTGGTGGCGGGGGTTCCCGCAGCCGAGGCGGGTGCTGTTCCTGGACGTGGACCCGGCCGAGGCGTGGCGGCGCAGCGGTGAGGGCGCGCGGGCCAACCGGCTGGAGTTCCACGGCGAGCACGTCGACCGCGACGCGTTCGCCTCCTTCCAGACCGAGCTGCGCGCCCTGATCCTGGCCGAGGTCGCGCACCTGCCGGTGGACGTGGTGCCGCCGGGCGACGTGGCGACCGCCGTCCGGCGCGTCCGCGAGGCGGTGGCCTGTGAGCACGGCTGAGCGCGGGTGGGGCGACGCGCACGTCAAGGCGTACCGGGAGCGCGTGTTCCGCGAGCGCGACCTGCTCACCAGGGCGGCGGGCGAAGCGGCGCAGTGGCAGCAGCGCGTGCTGGAGGACCTGCTGGAGTTCAACGCGGGCACGGAGTTCGGCCGCGCGCACGGGTTCGGCCGGATCCGGACGGTGGACGACTTCCGGCGCGCGGTGCCGGTGCACGGCTACGACGACCTGGAGCCGTGGATCGAGCGGATGGCGGCGGGCGAGCGGCACGTCCTCACCGCGGACGCGCCGGTCGTGTACTTCACCAGCAGCGGCAGCACCGGCGCGCACAAGAAGGTGCCCGTCACGCCGAGGTTCATGGCCACCACGTTCTTCCCCTTCTTCTACGCCGCGTGGGCGCCGATGGTCGAGCACCACCCCGACGTGGTCGGGCCGGACGCGGTGCTGAACCTCAAGCAGGACCCGCTGCCGGTGCCCGGGACCACCCAGGACGGCCGGCCGCACCTGGGGGCGAGCCAGGTCGACTTCGGGGCCGCGTTCGGCGAGCCGCTGTCGGCCGAGCCGGGCACGCGGGCGCGGTGGGCGGCGCTGCCGGTCGACGTGGCCGCCGACGCGCACCTGGAGAAGGCGTACCTGCGGCTGCGCCTGGCCGTGGAGCACCCGGATCTGCGTGGCGTGATCGGCATCAACCCGGCCGCGGTGGCGGCCCTGCCGCACCAGCTCACGACCTGGTGGGACCGGATCGTCCGGGAGATCCGGGACGGCACGGTCGGCGGCGCGCGGGTGGTCGACCCGAACCCGGCGCGGGCCGCCGAGCTGGACGCGCTGACCCGTCGCTTCGACCCGGTGCGGCCGGCGCACGTGTGGCCGCGCCTGCGCGTGGTGTTCTGCTGGACCGGCGGCGTCGCCGCGCTGTACCTGCCCCGCCTGCGCGAGGAGTACGGCATCGGGGTCGAGGTGCTGCCCGCGCCGATCGCCGCGTCCGAGGGGCCGACCGCCGTGACGCTCGACCGGCACCCGCGCGCGGGCAGCCTGGTCGTCACCGCGTCGCTGTACGAGTTCGTGCCCGCGGACGAGCCGGTCGGGCCGGACGTGGAGACGCTGCGGGCGCACGAGCTGGAGCCCGGCCGCGAGTACCAGGTGATCTACAGCCACGTGGGCGGGCTCTACCGGTACGCGGGCGGCGACGTGGTGCGCGTGGTCGACGCGCTGGGCGGGGTCGCGCGCGTCGGGTACGCGGGCCGCGCGACGGTCAGCGACGCGGCGGGGGAGCGGCTGCGCGAGTCGCACGTGCTCGGCGCGGTGACGGCCGCGCTGGACGAGTCGGGGCTGGAGGTGCGCAACCTCTCCTGCCGCGTCGTCGGCGGCACGCCCGGCTACGAGTTCGCCGTCGCGCCGACGACGCCGTGGAGCGACGCCGAGGCCGCGCGGATCGCCCGCCGCCTGGACGCGCACCTCGCCGACCGGTCCGCGGGCTACCGGGCGGCCCGCGCCGAGGGGCGGCTGACCGACCCGACCCTGCGCCTGCTCGACGCCGACGCGTTCCACCGCGACTGGCACGCGCGGGTCGAGGAGGGCACCCGACCGGCGCAGGTGAAGGACCGCCTCTTCCGCACCTCCGACGCGGACTGGCACCGCCTCGTGGGCGACCGTGCCACCACCGCTTTCCCGCCCGCCGAGGGGCATCGCCCCGTCGGCGACCGCTCGGCCGCGACTTCCGGCTCGGGCGACCGGGCCACCGCTTCCACCTCCGCACACCCTGGGGACCGGCCATGACCGCCGACATCGGCCACCTGCTCGACTCGGTCGAGCGCACCGCACTGCTCACCGCCGCGCTGCGCGCCGCGGAGACCCGCCGGGACGACCGGCTCTACCACGACCCGTACGCCGCCGCGTTCGCGGGCGGGATCGGGTTGTCGCTGCTGGCCGAGATCCGGCGCGTGACGTTCCCCGAGGCGTCGCCCCGCACGCTGCCCAGCACCCCCGACTACAACGCCATCCGCACCCGGTTCTTCGACGACCTGCTCGTCGAGGCCGCCGGTCGGCCGCACGGTCGGCAGGTCGTCATCGCGCCGTCCGGCATGGACTCGCGGCCGTTCCGGCTCGCCTGGCCGGACGGGGTGCGCCTGTTCGAGATCGACCGGCCGCCGGTGGTGGCGGTGAAGGAAGCGGTGCTGGCGGGCCTCGGCGCCACGCCCGCCGTGGACCGCGCCACCGTGGCCGTCGACCTGCGCGACGACTGGGAGGACCGGCTCGCCGCGGCCGGGTACGCCCCGGCGTCGCCGTCCACGTGGCTGCTGGAGGGCCTGCTCTACTACCTCCGCGAGGACGACGTCCACCGCGTCCTGGAGCGCGTGCGGGCGGTGACCGCGCCGGGCAGCGTCGTGATCGCCGACGTCGTGAACTCGGCCGCGCTGACGCTGCCGAGCATGCGCGGCCTGCTCGACGTCTTCGCCGGCTGGGGCTGCCCGTGGCTGTTCGGCTCGGACGAGCCGGAGGCGTTGTTCGCCCGGCACGGCTTCGAGGCCGTCGCGCACCAGCCCGGCGACCCGGAGGCGGACTACGGCCGCTGGCCGGACCCCGTGCCGCCGCGCGAGGTCGCGGACGTGCGGCGGGTGTTCTTCGTGCGCGGCGTGCGGGTGTAGGCCGTGGACGTCGTGATCGCGGGCGGTGGCGCGGCCGGGCTCGCCGCGGCGCTCGCGCTGGCCGACGACGGCCACCGGGTCGTCGTCCTGGAACGGGGGTCCGCGCCGCCACCCGGCCCGGCGGCGCGGGCGGGCGAGGTGTGGCGCCGCCCGACGTCGCCCCAGTCCCGGCACGCGCACACCCTGACGTCGTTCGGCGTGGTGGCGCTGCGCGGGCACGCGCCGGCGCTCCTGGCGGACCTGCTGTCCGCCGGCGCGTCGACGGTCGACCTCACCACAGCCCGCCCACCGGGCGAAGCCGTGCCGGGCGACGCGGAACTGGTGGCGCTGGCGTGCCGCCGGTCCACGTTCGACGTGGTGCTGCACCGGCACGTCGCGGCCCGGCCCGGCGTGGACCTCCGGTACGGGACCAGGGTCACGGGCCTGGACGTGACCGGCGGCAGGGTGACCGGCGCGCGGGTCGGCGCGCACGTCGTGCCCGCCGACCTCGTGCTCGACGCCACGGGCCGCCGGGCGGCCGGCAGGCAGTGGTCGCGCGAGCGGGGCGTCGCACCCGCGGCCGTCCGGACCGGGCCGACCTCGGTCGCCGCCTACGTGCGGTTCTACCGCCGGCGCGGGCCGTTCGGCCCGCTCAACCGGGGCAACGCGGCGGGCGTGCTGGCCGACCACTACGCGGGTGTGCTGCACCCCGGCGACAACGGGACGTTCTCGGTCGCGTTCGGCGTGCTGCCGCAGGACGACGGACTGCGCGCGTTGCGCGACCCGGAGGTGTTCGACGCGGTCGGGAGGGTCACGCCCTGGGTCGGGGACTGGCTGGACGACGCCGTGCCGCTCGGCGACGTGCGGGTGATGACGTGCCCGCCCAACGCGTTCCACGCGCCGGAGTCCTCGCCGACCGGGCTGGTGGCCGTGGGCGACGCGGTGTGCGTGACGGACCCGCTGTTCGGGCGCGGTGTGTCGCTCGCGCTGGCGCACGGGTTCGCCGTCGCGGGCCTGGTCCGCGCGCACGCCGTGGCGGACCTGGGGGCAGCCGCGGCGGCGCTGGCCGACGAGCTGCTGCTGCCGTGGTTCCGGCAGGCGTGCGAGGAGGGCGAGGACCGGATCGCGCGGTGGCGGGCGTCGGTGGCGGGGACCGCGGCCGACCGGCCGCCGACGGCGTTGAGGGCGGCCGGGGCCGCCGCCGCGGCGAGCCGCGACCCGGAGCTGTGGCGCGGTGTGGTCCGGGTGCTGATGGGGCTGGACCGGCCGGACGCGTTGACCGCGCCGCCGTTCGCCGACCGGGTGCGGCGGGCGCTCGCGGCGGGGCCGCCCCTCCCGCCGCCGGGCCTGCCCGACCGGTCGGCGTTGCTGGCCGTGGCCGCGAGGGCCGGGAGGAGGGCACGTGTCGATCTCGCAAGCGGACCGGACGGCGACCGGGTGGCGTGACCCCGTCCCGGTGGCCGGGCGGCGCAGGGTGCTGCTCGCGCCGGTCACCGTCACCCCGACCAAGCCGTTGACGCCCAGCCACCTCAAGGGTCTGCTGTGGACGGACGTGGTGCACCGCGCCACCGAGCCGCTCGCCGACGTCACGCACCGCAGCAGCCACACCGCGTTCGCCCCCTGCGAGCAGACCGTCGGCTTCTGGGAGTACCTGGACCGCACGGTCGGCGACATCGACTACTCGGGCATGTCCGAGGACGAGATCGGCGAGCTGTACGTGCGCTACCGGGCCGACGGCGACCGCGCGCCGTTCGCCGCCTGCGTGCCGTACCTGGAGGCGATCGAGCGGCACGGGTGGGTCCACCCGGCCAGCGCGCGGCTGCTCGCGGCCCGCGTCGACCAGTACCGGCGGCTCGGGCTGCGCGACCCGGGCCTGACCGCCCACCAGCCGCCGGGGATCGGCCTGGACGAGGCGATCGAGCGGCTGCACGACCTCGGGCTGTGCCTCGACCTGCGGGCCGACGGCGGTCCGGTGTACGTGGACGCGACCCGGGCCGGCGTCCCGCTGCGGCAGATCGTCGGGGCGGACGGGCGGCCGAACCACCTGGCCTGCGCGTTGCGCGACCTGTTGCCGCTGGCCGCCTCGCACGACGAGGTGGTGCTGCTGCACGACCGCGGTCTGGAGCCGGACTACCTGCTGCTGCACCGGGTGCTGGGCCGCCTCGGGCCGAGGGTGCGCCGGATCTCCCTCGGGCGGGTGCCGATCGACGGGCGCGTCGAGTCGGCGCGGCACGGCGGGTGGCGCGGGCACTCGGCGGCGGCGTTGCTGGCGGCGGTCGAGGGGCGGCACGACGAGGACGCGGTGCGGCTGGGGATGCGGCTGTACTTCATCGGCGTGCTCGGGCCGGGCGACCACGACTCGTTCCGGGCCGACCTGCTGGACCGGTGCCTGGTCCGGGCGCGGCGGGTGCTCGACGCGGCCGTGCCGACCGGGTGGCCGGCGGTGCTGGACGGCCTGGCGGCGCAGCGCGGCGCCAAGGGCGCGCCCGGCGGGGACGTGCCCGCCCACGTCGACGCCTACCGGCTCACCACCGGCCTGCTCGCCCGGCGGCGGCGTGCCCCGTCGCGCGAACTGCTGGCGGAGGTGTTCACGTGAACCTGACCCAGGACCTGTTGCACGACCACGTGGTCCGCCGGATCACGCGGGCCCGGCCCGACCTCGCCGACGCCCACGACCTGTCCACAGTGGAAGGTCTGCGCGCGGTGGAGGGCGTCGCCGCCGACACCGACGTCGTGGTGCTGGCCGTGGTGCGGCACTTCGACCTCGCGGCGTGGGTGCGCGGCACCGTCGGGTTCGCCGCGCGGCTGTCCGCGGTGGACGGTTGGCGGAAGTCGTTCACGAAGACCGTGTTCCTGGCGGGCAACCCGGCGAACCTGGTCGACCGCTTCGCGTTCCACCACGTCGACGAGACCGGGGCGGTGGCGTGGACCGCGCCCGCCCCGGCCGCCGACCGCCCGGCGCTGCGCCGGCTGCTGCGGGCGTTCGTCGGCGAGCGCGAGCTGTCGGTCGGGGCCGACGTCGTCATCGACCTGCCCGGCGGCGGCCCGGCCGCGGGGGTCGGCCGGGTGCTGCACATCGCCGCGCCCGGCATGACCGTGGCGCAGGCGTTGGTGCACCTCAACCACCTGCTGGTGGAAGCGGTGCTCGACGGCGCCCTCGCGCCCGGCGACCGGCTGACCGTGCGCCGCGTCCCGCGCCTGGTCGGCCTGCCCGGCCCGTTCGACGCGCTGCGCGTCGCCACCGACCCCGCGGCCCCCGGCCGGCTGCGCGCCCTGATGGCCCTGACCAAGGAGGTGAGTGGTGCCTGACCTGCGGTTCGGCTACCACGGTTCGCTCGGGTTGCCGCACGCGGCGGTGCGGGCGGGCGGGTACGCGCTCGACCGGGTCGAGCTGGTCGAGTACGACGTGCGCGACCCGTTCGCCCCGCTGCGCGCGGGCCGGGTGGACGTGATGACCAGCAAGTTCGACCACCGCCAACCGGACCTGGTCTACAGCCGGCCGATCGGCTGGGACCCGCGGGCCGTCCTGGTCGCGCCCGACCACCCGCTCGCCGCCCGCGCGGAGGTGTCGGTGGAGGACGTGGCGGACCACCTCGCGTTCCACCGCCCCGGCCACATGCCGGAGGAGGTGTGGGACCGGATCGTGCCGCCGGTGACGCCCGGCGGCAAGCCGATCCGGCGGGCGTTCCCGCTGACCACCGTGCCGGAGCTGATGCGGGTCGTCGCGTCGGGCGCGGGCGTGCACCTGACCGTGCTGTCGATCCGCGACGTCGCACCGCCGACGGTGCGGGTGCTGCCGGTGGTGGACCTGCCGCCCGGCGAGGTGAACCTCGTCCACCTGCCGGACGCGCCCCCGCACGTGCCGCGGTTCGTGGCGGCCGCGGAGGCGGTACTGGCACGGGTGGAGGTGGCCCCGTGACCGTCGTGCTGCTGCACGCGCTCGCCGCCACCCCGGCCATGTGGTCGGAGGTGGACGCCGGGCCGTCCGCGCTCGCCCCCGACCTCTACCGGCTGGGCGTGGGCGCGCCGTCGCTCGACACCGTGGCCGACGGCCTCGCCCGGCTGCTCGACGCCGCCGCGGTGGACCGCGCCGTGCTGGCCGGGTGCTCGCTCGGCGGGTACGTCGCCATGGCGTTCCTGCGCCGGCGGCCGGACCGCGTGTCGGCGCTCGCGCTGCTCGGCACGCGGGCCGCCGCGGACGACGAGGGGACCGCCGCCCGGCGGCTCGGGTTCGCGGCGCGGGTCACCGACCCCGTCGCCGGTCCCGCCCTGACCGCCGCGACCACTCCGCTGCTGCTCGGCCGGACCCACCGCGAACGCCTGGTGGGCCGGGTCGGCGCGATGGCGCGCGCCGTCGCGCCGGAGGACGTCGCGTGGGCGCAGCGGGCGATCGCGGCGCGGGCCGCGTCCTACGACGTGCTGGCGGCGTTCGACCGGCCGGCCGTGGTGCTGGTGGGGGAGGAGGACGAGCTGGTGTCGCCCGACGACGCTCGGGCGGTGGCCGCGGCGCTGCCCCGCGGCCGGCTGGAGGTCGTGCCCGCGGCGGGTCACCTGCTGCCGGTGGAGGCCCCGGAGGTCGTGACCAAGGTGTTGGCGGAGCTGGCTGAGGAGGTCGCGTGACGGCCGTGGACCACGCCCGGTGGGGCTTCACCGCGTCGACCGGGCTCGCGTTCACCCGCGTGGACATCGTGGACGCGCACTTCGACGCGTGCCTGACCACGTACCTCGACCTGCTGCGCCGGTTCGGGGTGCGGCCGGGGTGGCACGTGCTGGACGCGGGCGCCGGCGGCGGGCGGTTCCTGCCCTACCTGGCCGACCTGGTCGGGCCGGCGGGCAGGCTGTCGGCGCTCGACCTGGCGGCGGAGAACGTCGCGCTGGTCCGGGAGCGGTGGGCGTCGCTGGCCGTGCTGGACGACGTGCGGCAGGGGGACGTGACCGCGCTGCCCTACCCGGACGACACGTTCGACGCCGCGTGGTGCGCCAACACGGTGCAGTACCTGGACGACGACGCGTTGCGGCGCGCGCTCGCCGAGTTGAGGCGGGTCGTCAGGCCCGGTGGGCTGGTGGGCGTGAAGGACCTGGACGCGAGCACGATCACGGCGCGTCCCGGTCCGCCGTTCCTGTTCGCGGACTTCTTCCGGGCGGCGGCGTCCCGGTCGGCGTACGCGCGCAACCTGCTGCGCGGCCGGGACCTGTACCGGTTCCTGCGGGAGGCCGGGCTGTCGGAGGTGCGGCAGCACACCCTGCTCGCGGAGCACTTCGCGCCGTTCGGCGAGGCCGAGCGGTCGTTCTACGGGCAGTCCTGCGCGAGCCTCGCGGCGCAGGCCGGCGACGACCCGGACTGGCGGGTCATGCGGGACCCGGACGACCCGGCGCACCCGCTGAACGCGCCGGACGGCTACTTCGCCGAGGGCGCGGTCCTGGCCGTGGGCACGGTGTAGGACGCCCAGGGGGAGCACAGCCGGACGTCGGCCGACCGGGGGAGCCCGGTCGGCCGGTCAGCAGACCATCAGCAGCGGACGGGCCGACGCCTCGGCGGCCTCCTCGGCCTCGGCGGGGAAGTCGTGCAGGTCCAGCGCGTCCGCCACCCCGGCCGCCTCCAGGACCTGCCGGACCAGCGGGGTCACGACCACGTGCAGCACGCCGCCGCGACCCGCCGCCGCCAGCGCGGTCGCGCCCGCCGACGAGAAGAAGGCCACTTCGCCCAGGTCCACCACCGCGACCCCCGAGCCGGCCAGCGCCGAGTCGAGGTGTTGCCGCAGCGTGGACGCGGTGTCGCTGTCAACACAGCCCCGTACGAGCAGGACCGGGGCCGACTCCCGCCGCGTGTGCGACACGACCAGGTCGTCACCGGCAGCATGCAGACTCAATTTCGCCCTCGCACATCACGGCAGCGCCGTCCGCAGGTGTGATCGCCGGCGGTCGCCGGCCCACTACCGTTTCCCTGCTCCGCCCGCTCCCAAACCTCGAAGTTCCGGTGATCCGGTCAGGGCCGGCGCCACTCCTGGTCCTGCCACGCCGGGTCGAGCGGGGTGTGGGCGATGTGGTTGGTGTAGTTCGACAGGGTCTTCATCCCCACGCCGAGGATGACGTCGAGCACCTGCCGCCGGGTGTGGCCCGCCGCCAGGAAGTCCTCGATGTCCCGCTCGCGGACCCACCCGCGGTCGGTCACGACCAGTTCGGTGAGCTTGCGGACCGCCTCCAGGGCGT
This sequence comes from Actinosynnema sp. NPDC004786, assembly GCF_053601135.1. Classification (NCBI taxonomy): domain Bacteria; kingdom Bacillati; phylum Actinomycetota; class Actinomycetes; order Pseudonocardiales; family Pseudonocardiaceae; genus Actinosynnema; species Actinosynnema sp. NPDC004786. The sequence continues at coordinate 68,623 of NZ_JBSGBG010000026.1, forward strand.
CGTCCGACAGGGGCTTGCCGGCGCGCAGCGCCCGCACGGTCTCCTCGGCGACCCCGGCCTTGAGCGCGACCGTGGAGTGCGCGGCCACGCAGTACTCGCAGCCGTTGACCACGCTGGTGGTGATCCAGACGACGTGCCGGGCGTCGGCGGGCAGCGAGGACTTGCCGAACTGTTCGGCCAGCGCGTTGTACCCGGCCAGCAGCTCCGGGGACTCCGCCATCACGCCGTTGAGCGAGGTGACGAACCCCATCCGCCGCCGGCCCGCCTCCAGGTGGGGGCGGGCGGCCTCGGGCGCGGTGGTCTCGTCGTGAACGGTGAACTGCACCATGTCAGCGGATCTCCTCGGGTCGGTTCGCGAGCGCGGCGAGCACCGCCGTGACGGTCTCCGCCAACGCCTCCGGGGACGCGCCCGCGCGGGAGCGCAGGTTCACGCCGTAGGCCAGCAGGGCGAGCGCGTCGGCCGACACCTCCGGCTCGACGCCCGGCCGCAGCGCGCCGGCGGCACGGGCGCGGTCCAGCGCCGCGCGCATCGCCGCCCGCAGCCGGGCGTGGTGCTCGTGCAGGACCGCTCGGACGTCGGGGTCGTCGTTCTCCCCGCCGGCGTGGGCGTTGGTGACCATGCAGCCCCACCGCGCGTGCTCCCCGGCGCACCGCGCCCGGATCAACGCGCGGAAGAAGTCGGCGATCGCCGGCAGGCCGCGCCCGTCCTCGGCGAGCCGCCGCAGCACCGGTCCCGACCGCCGGTCGACGTACCGGCGCAGCGCCGCCAGGTACAGCTCCCGCTTGCCGCCGAACGTCGCGTACAGGCTGGACCGGTTGACGCCGGTGGCCGCCACGACGTCGCCCACGCCGGTCGAGGACACGCCCTGCCGCCAGAACAGCTCCTCCACCGACGCGAGCACCGCCTCGGGGTCGAAGTGCTTCACGTCCGGCATGCCCGCCCCACAATCTTGGAATGGTCGTTCCAAGATAGCCGCGCGACCGGGTCGCCCGCATCGTCCGCACGGGTGCCGGGCTCCCACCGATCGGTCGCCGGCGGCGGCTCCCCGGGACCGGGACCATGGCGGGACCGGGCGGCACGCGTGCCGCTCCTCCTCCCACCGGTCGAGAGGACCGGTCCCATGGACCTCGCACCGCGTGCGCGTCCGTTCACGCCCCTGCTGGCGGTGGGGCTGCTGACCGGCGTCGGCTACGCGCTGGCCGGGCCGTTCCTGTCGGTGTTCCTGGTCAAGGAACTGGCCGCGGGACCCGTCGCGGTCGGCGCGTTCCTGCTCGCCGACTCGGTCGCGGCGCTGGTCGTCGCCACGCTGCTCGGGCGGCTGTCGGACGCGCGCGCGGTGCGCCGGCGGCTGCTCGTGTGGGGTTCGGTGGCCGCGGCGGTGGCGTACGGCCTGTTCGCCGCGGTGCGGGACTACTGGCTGCTGCTCGGGGTGTCGCTGACGCTGGTGGCGGTCTCGTCCTCGTTGCTGCCGCAGATGTTCGCCTACGCGCGGGAGGCGCTGGAACGCGCCGGTTCCGCGAAGGGGCCGTTGGCCATCAGCACGTTGCGGATGGTGCTGTCGCTGTCGTGGGTCGTCGGCCCGCCGGTGGGGGCGCTGCTGATCGACACCAGCGGGTTCGCCGGGCTGTTCGGGGCGGCGGCCGGGCTCTACCTGGTGGCGGTCGCGGTGACGGCCGGCCTGCTGCCGGAGCTGGGCCACGCGCCCGCGCCCGCGACGGGGGAGCGGCCCGGCTCGCCGCGCCGTGACGTCGTGCTCGCCGCGGCGGCGTTCGTGCTGGTGCAGGCGGGCGACATGCTGGGCTTCCTGGCGATGCCGCTGCTCGTGACCGACGTGCTGCACGGCACCACGTCCGAGGCCGGCCTGGTCATGGGCCTGTGCGCGGCCCTGGAGATCCCGCTGATGCTGGTCTTCGGCGCGTTGGCCCTGCGCGTGGACCACGGGCGGCTGGTGGTGGCGGGCGCGGTGGTGGCGCTGGCGTACTACGCGGTGGTGCTGCCGGCCACCGCGACGTGGCAGGTGGCCGCCGCGCAGGTGCTGCACGCGATCGTGATCTCGGCCGTGATGGGCGTGGGCATCTCGTACTTCCAGGGGCTCGCGCCCGACCGGCCCGGGTACGCCACGACGTTGTACGCGAACACGCTCAAGGTCAGCGCGATGGTGTCGGGGCCGCTGCTGGGCGTCGCGCAGGTGCTGGGGTACCGCAGCGCGTTCGCCGTCGCCTTCGCGCTGACCGTGGTCGGCCTGGGCCTGCTGCTCGCCGTGCGGCGGCGATAGCCGGTCGCGGCCCGATCGGCGCCGCCCGTACCCTGATGCGGCCAATCCCACCGAGAGAACGAGACGGACCTCCCCATGCTCGACCGCGCGGTCATCGACGCCCTCTTCCCCGCTGACCTGCCCGAACCCGAGCACTGGGAACAGCGGTACCCGGCCAGGTCGCTGCCCGAGGGCGCGCGGGTCACCCGGTTCGGCCCGTCGCCGACCGGGTTCGTCCACATCGGCGGCATCTACGTGGCCACCATCGACCGCGACATCGCCACCCACACCGGCGGCGCGTACCTCGTGCGGGTGGAGGACACCGACCAGTCGCGCGAGGTCGAGGGCGCGCTGGACCAGTTCGCCCGCGCGTTCGACTACTTCGACCTGCACCCCGACGAGTCCGACGCGGACGGCGCCTACGGCCCGTACCACCAGTCGGCGCGCGAGTCGATCTACCTGACCTACGTGCGGGAGCTGCTGCGCCAGGACAAGGCGTACCTGTGCTTCGCGACCAAGGACGAGCTGGCCGAGATCACCGCGCGGCAGCAGGCCGTGAAGATGCCCACCGGCTACTACGGCAAGTGGGCCACCTGGCGTGACGCGGACCCGGCCGACGTGGCCGCGAAGCTCGCCGAGGGCGCGCCGTACGTGGTGCGGTTCCGCGCGCCCGACGACGCGGCCGGCGCCCGCGTCCGGTTCACCGACGCCATCCGGGGCGAGCTGGAGCACGAGGGCAACCGCAACGACACCGTGATCCTCAAGTCGTCCGACACCTCGCCGCGCCTGCCGACCTACCACTTCGCGCACGCCGTGGACGACCACCTGATGCGCGTCAACCTGGTCATCCGCGGCGAGGAGTGGATCTCCTCCGTGCCGCTGCACCGGCAGCTCTTCGACGCCCTCGGGTTCGAGCACGTCACGTACGCGCACATCGCGCCGTTGATGAAGCAGATCCCCGGCGGCAAGCGGAAGCTGTCCAAGCGCAAGGACCCGGAGGCGGGCGTCGACTTCTACATCGAGGCCGGCTACCCCGCCCGCGCGATCCTGTACTACCTGCGCGGCCTGGCCAACGGCCGGCTCGCCGAGGTGCCGCTGGAGGAGGCGCTGGCCACGCCGATCAGCCTGGACCACTGCGGCGTCGCGGGGCCGCTGGTCGACCTGGTCAAGCTGGAGGACATCAGCGCCGACCACATCGCCGGCTTCACCAGCCGCGAGGTCTACGACGCCGTCCGCGCGTGGGCCGGGGACCACGACCCCGAGCTGGCCGCCGTGCTCGACGCCGAACCCGAGCTGGCGCTGCGCGCGGTGTCCGTCGAGCGGGAGGGCGTCGAGAACCCGCGCAAGGACCTGCGCAAGTGGTCGGACTTCCGGCCCGCGTACGGCTTCTTCTTCCCGCAGCTGTTCACCGTGCTGTCCGGCCCGGAGGACGAGCGGCTCGCGGGCCTCGGCGTGGACCCCGCCGTCGCCGCCGCCTTCGCCCGCGACTTCGCCGACGGCTACCGGCACCTCGCCGACCCGCAGGAGTGGTTCGGCCAGGTCCGCGAGCTGGCGGCCGAGCACGGCTTCGCGCCGAGCCCCAAGGAGTACAAGAAGAACCCCGACGCCTACCCCGGCTCGATCCGCGAGGCATCGCAGCTGGTCCGCGTCGCGCTGACCGGCTCGACCCGCAGCCCGGACCTGCACGCGATCACGCAGGCGATCGGCGAGGACGAGGTGCTGCGCCGCCTGCGCGCCCTGGCCGGCTGACCCCGCCACCCGTCCTGAGCGTTGAACTCGGGGTACCTGAACGTAGGACACACGCGACCTGAACGTAGGACACACGCGTGTGTCCTACGTTCGGAACGCGTGTGTCCTACGTTCGGAACACCTCAGTTCAGCGTTCGGGACGGCGGTGGCGGGGGATGACCAGGCCGGACTCGTAGGCCAGCACGACCAGCTGCGCGCGGTCGCGGGCGCGCAGCTTGGTCATGGCCCGGTTGACGTGGGTCTTGGCGGTCAGCGGGCTGATCACCATGCGCTCGGCGACCTCGTCGTTCGACAGGCCCTGCGCGACCAGGACCACGGCCTCGCGCTCGCGGTTGGTCAGCTCGGCCAGGCCCGCCCCGGTCGTGTCGGCGGGCGGGTGGGCGACGAACCGGTCGATCAGCCGGCGCGTGATCGACGGCGCGAGCAGGGCGTCCCCGCGCGCGGCCACGCGGACGCCGTGCAGGAAGTCCTCCGGTTGCACGTCCTTGACCAGGAAGCCCGCCGCGCCGGCGCGCAACGCGTGGAAGACGTGCTCGTCGAGGCCGTAGTTGGTCAGGATGACGACGCGCACCGACGCCAGGGCCGGGTCGGCGGCGATGCGCCGGGTCGCCTCGATGCCGTCCAGGACGGGCATCCGGATGTCCACCAGGGCGATGTCCGGCAGGTGCTCGCGCGCCAGCGCCACGCCCCGCTCGCCGTCGGCGGCCTCCGCCACCACCTTGATGTCGTCCTCGACCTCGAGCAGCGCGCGGAACCCGCTGCGGATCAGCGGCTGGTCGTCCACCAGCAGCACGCGGATCACGGCGTCCGGTCCACGGGCAGTTCGGCGTGCACGGTGAAGCCGCCCTCCCGGCGCGGCGCGGCGTCGAGCCTGCCGCCCAGCGCGGTGACCCGCTCGCGCATCCCGAGCAACCCCACGCCGGGCGTCGGCGCGTCCGCCGGCGTGGCCCGGCCGTCGTCGTCCACCCGGATGACCAGGGCGTCGGGCCGGTAGTCGATGCGGACCGACGCGGTGTCGGCGGCGGCGTGCCGGGCGATGTTGGTCAGCGACTCCTGGACGATCCGGTACGCGGTCCGGCCCACGGCGGCCGGCACGTCGCCCGGCCGCCCCTCGATCGTCAGCGTCGCGTCCAGGCCGGTCGTGCGGGCGCGCCGCACCAGCGCGGGCACCTGGTCGAGCCCGTGCGGCGGGGTCCGGTCGTCGTCGCGCAACGCCTCCAGCGTCGCCCGCAGCTCCCGCGCCGCCTCACGGCCCGCCTCGCGGATCGCGAGCAACGCCTCGGGCACCGGCTCGCCGCGCTTGCGGGCCAGGTGGACGGCGACCTCCGCCTGGAGCTTGACCACCGAGATCTGGTGGGTGAGCGAGTCGTGCAGCTCGCGCGCGATGTGCAGCCGCTCCTCGTCGGCACGCCGCCGGGCGGTCTCCTCCCGGGTGCGCTCCGCCTCGTCCGCGCGGCGTTCGGCCTGGCGCAGCGCCTCGCCGGCCGCGCCCGCGGCGACCAGCCAGGCGATCTCCAGCACGTCGCGGGACCGGGTGAGCGCCTGGCCGACAGGCAGGTCGGGGGCGGACGCCAGCAGCACCAGCGGCAGGGCGACCAGCATGGCCACCGACACCGCCACCGCCACCCGGCGGTGCCCGGCCCGGACCGCGGCGTACACGGCGAACAGGTACGCCACCACGGGCACGTCGATGCCGACCGCCTGGTGGCCCAGCCCGCACAGCCCGGTCACGACCAGCACGGCCACCGGCGCGCGTCGGCGCGCGACCAGGGCCAGCCCGCCGAGCACCAGCAACGCGTAACCCAACGGCCCGGCCTGCGGCTTGGACAGCCCGGCGATCAGCAGGGTCGCCGCCACGCCGAGGGCGAGCGCCCAGTCCCGGAACGCGATCCGTCCCCCGCTCATGCGTGCACCCTAACCGCGGCGACAGGGCCGGCGACTCGTGCGCGGGGACGATCCCCGACTACCGCGGTCGCGGTAGTCCTGCCACGGGCGCGGCAGCGCGGGTTGTCCCCGTGCGCACGATGACCGGAGGCGGTGTCGGCGGTCAGGCTTCGGGTCGACGTCCAGTCGTCCCCGAAAAGGAGCACCCCATGTCCGTGGACATCCTGCTTGCCGCCGACGCGGTCGACGCCTACACGTTCAGCGCCGGCCGCGTCGTGGCCCTCGTGGCCGGCGCGCTGGGGCTGGTCGGCGCGATCGTCGGCGGCCTGGCCCTGGTCCGCTCCCGCCGGCCCGACCCCGGTTCCGCCCGGGGTCGGGCCGTGGTCGCGCTCGTGGCGGGGTCGGTCGCCGCGGTGGCCGGCGCGCTGGTGGTGATCACCGCCGACGGCGGCCTCGGCACCGGCAACGGGCTCGGCGGCGGTGTGGTGGCCGTGGTGGTCGGGCTGGTCGGGGTCGTCCTGGGCGGGCTGGCCCTGGCCCGGTCCCGCCGCGCCGCCGTGCCGTCACCGTGACGGGGTGCCGACCGACTCCGCCCGGTCCGCGTCCTCCGCCGAGTCGTCCAGGAACCCGCCGGACTGGTGACGCCACAGCTTCGCGTACGCGCCGCCCGCGTCGAGCAGTTCGGCGTGCGTGCCCTGTTCCGCGATCCGGCCCCGGTCGAGCACGATCAACCGGTCCATCCGCACGACCGTGCTCAGCCGGTGCGCCACGACGAACGCGGTGCGGCCCTCCATGAGCCGCCACAGCGCCTCCTGGACCAGCAGCTCGCTCTCCGAGTCCAGCGCGCTGGTCGCCTCGTCCAGCAGCAGGATCGGCGCGTCGCGCAGGATCGCGCGGGCCAGCGCGACGCGCTGCCGCTGCCCGCCGGACAGCTTGACGCCGCGTTCGCCGACCATCGTGTCGAACCCGTCGGGCAGCGCCTCCGCGAACTCCGTCACGTGGGCGGCACGGGCGGCGCGCAGCACCTCGTCGTCGGTCGCGCCCGGCCGGGCGAACGCGATGTTCTCGCGCAGGGTCCGGTGGAACATCGCCGGGTCCTGCGGCACGTACGCGATCAGCCCGCGCAGGTCGGCCTGGCGCATCCGGGCGATGTCCTGGCCGCCGATGAGGATGCGGCCCTCGTCCACGTCCATCAGCCGCAGCAGCAGCCGGGTGAGCGTGGTCTTGCCGCCGCCGGACCGGCCGACCAGCCCGATCCGGGTGCCGGCCGGGACGTCCAGGTCGAGGCCCGTGAACAACGGCTCGTTGCCGCCGTGCGCGAACACCACGCCGTCGAACCGGACGCCGGAGTCCTTGACCCGCAACGGTTCCGGGTCCGGCGGGTCGAGCACGGTCGGCGGGTCCAGGAGCAGTTCGGTGAACTGGGCGGCCTCGGTGAGCGCGCTCTCGAAGCGCCGGTAGATCTGGTTGAACTCGAACATGATCCGGGTCGCGTTGCTGAAGTAGGTGAACGTCACCACGATGGCCTCCACCCCGAGCCCGCCGCTGACCCCGACCGCGACCGCGAGGCCGAGCGCGTTGGTCAGCACGGACAGCGGCGCGACCACGGTGTCGATGCGCAGGTTGCCGTAGTCCCACGAGCGCAGCGCGAGCGCCCGGCTCTCGGCGGTCCGGCTCCGGTGCTCCGCGCCCTCCCGCTCCTCGGCGGCGAACGCCCGCACCGTCTCCATGTTCATCAGCGTGTCGGCGACGTGGCCGGACACCCGCGCGTAGGCGGCCTCGCGCTCGTCGACCAGTTGCTGGCGGCGGCGGATGAGCGGCGCGATCACGAACCCGGTGAGCAGGATCAGCCCGAGCAGCACCAGGACCAGCAGCGGGTGGTAGCCCCACAGCACGACGCAGGCGAAGACCAGCGGCACGATGTTGGCCACGATCCGGAACGCCACCGTGTCCACGAACTCCTCGAAGCGGGAGGCGAAGCTCAGCACCCGCTTGGTGAGCGACCCGGCGAAGTTGTCGTGGAAGAACGCCGCGTCCTTGGCGAGCAGCGCGTCCATGCCGTACACGGACAGGTGCTCGATCCCGCGGCCGTCGGTGCGGTTGAGGCAGTGCACGCCGACGCGCCACAGCAGTTCCGCGAACAGCATCAGGCCGCAGAACGCCAGCAGGTACGGCAGCACGGTGGAGAGGCCGGTGACGCCGCCCTCGGCGAGGCGGCCGGCGAGCGCGCCGACGGCCAGCGGCGCGAGGTAGAGCAAACAGGTGTTGCCCAGCGCGGGCAGCACGAGCGCGCCCACCCCGAGCATCCGGTGGCGGCGCAGCTCGCGGCCGTACAGGCGCAAGGCGAGCAACACCGCTTTTTTGCGGTTCTTGGTGGGTTTGTCGGCCCTGGGCGCGGCCATCCGACTCCTTCCGGGGGCACCTTGCCGCACCCGATCGTGCCGCAGCGGGCGACCGCCGGCGATCGAATAAACGTCGCGCCCTCTCGCGCGGGGCGGCTTTTCGGTGGTGAATTGCCCGCTCAATTCACCGGCTCGACGAACCCGCGCCCGGAGGACGTCCGGCCGTCGGGAGCACCGGGCGGGTCCCGTGCGTTGTGATGGGTGATGACCGCACAACTGCGCTTCCGCGTCCTGGGTGATTCGCTCGCCGTCGGTGTGGGGTGCGCGCGGGTCGAGGAGACCCCGGGCGCGCTGCTGTCGGCCCGGCTGCGGGCGGCCGGGCACCGCGTCGACCTCGGGGTGCACGCCGTGTCCGGCGCGCGGTCGGACGGGTTGGCGGCCCAGGTGCGGGCGGCCGTGCCGACGGGTGTGGACCTCGCGCTGGTGGTGATCGGGGCGAACGACCTGACCTCGTTCACGCCGCCGGCGGTGGGCGCCGGGCTGCTGCACGACGCCGTGGCGGCGTTGCGCCGGGCCGGTGGCGAGGTGGTGGTGGCCACCGCGCCGGACCTCGGCGTGCTCTCCCACGTGCCGCCCGCGTACCGGGCGTTCGTGTCGCAGGCCAGCGGGCTGTACGCGCGTGCGCAGGCCGACGCGGTGGTGCGCGCGGGCGGCGTCGTGGCCGCGCCCGGGCGGGACCTGCTGGACCGGTTCGCCGCGGACCCGCGGCTGTTCGCCGCGGACCGCTTCCACCCCTCGCCCGCCGGGTACGCCCTGATCGCCGACGCCCTCGCGCCCCGGGTGCTCGCGGCGGCGCGCCGTTGGGCGGCGTGAGCGGGGGCGGAGGTTCGCCGGGGATTTCGGCTGCGGTCACGGCAGGCGGCGCGCTGTAGGGCGGAGTGAGGGGGTGTCCGCCGGGACTCCGGCGGTGCGGGCGTGGCCGGGACGGTGGCACCGGGACAGGGGTGCCGGACCGGCCCGGCCGGGTGGGTGTGATCAGGTGCGAGCCGGGTGGGGCGGGGTCCGCCCGCCGGGCAGCGGCGAGATCATGATCCCGCCGGTCTGCTCGGAGGCGGACACCGCCCCACCGGCGCCGCGCCGACGGGTCAGAGGCGCGGGTAGGCGTTCGCCAAGAGCTGGCGGAACTGGGCCGAGAACCAGTGGCCCGACAGCGGCGCGTTGGCGAGCGCGCCCGACATGTTGTTGCCGTTGCGGGCGTTGCCGCCGTACGTCGGGTCGCACATCCGGTCGAAGCCCTTGCCCTCGTCGTTGGGGATCTCCCGGCTCGCGCCGTCGGACTCGCCCGGCGGCTTGGCCCACACGTAGGCGTCGATGCCCGCGGCCGGGTTCGCCCGGGGCCGCTCGCCGATGCCCGCCCCGGACTGGTTGCACCAGTTGCCGAGGTGGATGCGGCGGTCGTAGCGGCCGCCGTTCACGTACGCGTCCACGCTCGTCGTCGGGCCCTTGGCGGTCGGGCGCTGGGAGCCGCCCCAGCCGTTGCGCGACGTGTCGATCAGCATGCCGATGTTCGACCGGAACCCGGCGCCGATCAATTGCGTGCGGAACGCCTGGGCGAACGACAGCTCGTCCACGTACCGGTTCCAGTCGATCCACTTCGACTGGCGCACGGAAGTGCCGTTCACGGTGTCGTTGACGGTGAAATGGTCCTCTTTCAGCACGCCGTAGTTCGCCGTGTTCGCGATGAACCCGGTGACGTTGTCGACCGTGCTGCCGGACGCGCGGGCGGCCTGCGCGAACAACGTCGCGGACGCGCCGAAGTTGTCGTCCCACCCGATCCAGCCGTGGTGCGCGGCGTCGATGTAGTTGTAGACGTTGCCGATCGCGCCGAGCTTGGCCAGCGCGTAACCGACGCCGTTGACGTAGTTGCCGTTCTGGAGCATCCGGTCGCACTGGGCGGTGGCGGTCGGCCGGCCGCCGACGTTCGTCACCAGGTTCGGCAGCGAGTCGATCTCGATGATCGTCACGATGCGCAGGTTGGCGTACTTCGAGTCGCCCATGATCGCGGCGATCGGGTCGATGTACTCGGTCTTGTAGCGGGGCAGGTCGTCCGGCCCCAGTTCGCCGTTGGACGCGAGCGCCGCGCAGTCGCGGCCGGGCAGGTTGTAGATCACGAACTGGACGACCATCGTGCGCCCGGCGGCCTGGCTCAGGGCGTTGTCCAGGTGCGCGCGCAGGCCGCGCGCGCCGTTCACGCCGTTGATCGCGGCGATCCGGTCCAGCCAGACGAACGTCGGCTGGTTCGCGATGGCGGACCCGCCGTCGGCCCGCGCCTTCGCGGACCAGTCCGGGTTCACGTACACCGACGCCCCGGAATAGGGGTTGTCCACGCGCGCGGCGGCGCTCACGTCGGCCGCGGCGGGGCCCGCGCCCAGCGCCGTGGCGGCGGCGAGCGCGAACGCCGCCGTCGCCGCGAGTCCGCGCCTTTTCCTGGTCGGGCCTGGTGATGACTTCAGTGGCATCTTCGGCTCCCTGATGGGGGGGTGCGCAACCGGCGGCGGATTTCCGGGAACGTTTCCGGAAATCGGACCGTAGCAGGCGCGCGACGCTCCGTGAAGACATTTCACGTTCAATGGGGTGGAATTCCATTCCGGGCGGAAGCCGCCGTCGAACACTCATATTCCCGATTCGACCGCGTTCGATTTCGAATCGCTTTCGAATTCCTTCGCGGCGGTGGTCCCGGCCGTCGTCGCCCAGCGCGCGGCGGCGATCCACGGCAGGGCGAGCAGCACGCTGCCGAGCACGTCGGTGGGGTAGTGGACGCCCGAGTAGAGGCGCTGCGCGGCGACCAGCACCGGGACGGCGAGCGCCAGCGCCACCACGGGTCCGCGCCACCACCGGCGGGTGCCGCGCGCGACCAGGAGCGCCACCGCCGTGCCGAGCACCAGGGACGCCGCGACGTGACCGGACGGGAAGCTCGACGTCGGCGGCAGGTCGCCGGGCAGCCTCGCCGCCGGGCGGGCGCGGTCGACCACCGCCGTGGTGACCAGGAACAGCGAGACCTCGCCGAGCAACCCCAGCACGACCAGCAGGACGGGCCGCCAGGACCGCGTCGCGGCCAACGCGATCACGCAGACCACCGCCGCGGCGGCCATCACCGGGCCCGTGCCGCTGAACCCGCCCACATCCTCCATCACCGCGTCCCACCACGGCGTGCGGCGGTCGGCCAGCCACTCGACCGCGGCGCGGTCCCAGGCCGGCGGCACGTCCGGCCCGGCGGCGGTGAGCAGCGAGCCGAGCCCGAACAGCGCGCCCAGCAGCAGGCCCCAGACCACCAGCAGCCGGGCCGCGGCGCGCCACGTGCCGCGCGGCGGGCGGACCCGACGCCCGGACGCCGGCCGCAGGTCGTCGGCCGCCTCGGGCACCAGGCCGCGGGACAGCGGCACGTCCGCCAGGCCCTCGTCGCGCCGCCACCGGCGGAACACCTCCGTGGTGAGGGCCAGCCACAGCAGGCCGAGCAGCCAACCGCCGAGCACGTCCGTGGCGAAGTGCACGCCCAGCGCCACCCTGGTGAGGCCCACCACCAGCACGATCCCGAGCGCCGACGGGACCAGCACCACCCGCGCCCGGCGCACGGAGGCGAACACGAGCACCAGCACGCCGTAGGTGACGGTCGCGCCGACCGTGTGGCCGCTCGGGAAGCTCCAGCCCGGGGCCGTGGCCACCTCGACGTCCACCAGCGGCCGCAACCGCCCGACCAGCTCCTTCACCACCACGCCGAGCAGCCCGCCGCCGGCCGCGGTGACGACCACGTGCGCGGCCACCCACGGGCGTCGGCGCAGCAGCAGCCACGTCGCCGCCAGCGCGGTGAGGCCGGTGAGCGTCGCCGTGTCGCCGAGCCGGGTCAGCCCCCGCGCCACCGCCACCAGGACGCCGGAAGCCGCGACCCACCCCGTCACCGCGTCCGAGATCGCCTGGTCGAGGTCGCGCACCGGCGACCACTCCGACCAGACCACCATCACCACGACCGCGAACGCGACGCCCGCGGTGGCCGCGACGACCAGCGATACCGCGCTCCGCACCGCGAACCGCTCCGCCGCCACCGCCTGTCGCACATCCCGAGTCGCCGTCACCCGTGTGGTGTGCCCCGAAGGATCACCGTGCAACCCCCGGCGCGACGGTTCGGTGACCTTCGTTGCGCTTCCGTTCGCCCTCCGGTAAAGGCGGCAGAACACTCCACAATAGACACCAGACCGTCCACAAAGGTCGTGCGTCGGTCCACTGCGGACAGGTCGCGGTCTGACCGTCCGTGCTGATCGTCTTACGGTAGGTAGTTGTCGCAAATCGGTAGCTACCGATTGACATTCGATAGGTAACGCGCGAGACTCGATGCATGGTCACAACGCATCGAGCGGTAGCGGCGCTCCGGGTGTTCCTCGTGTTGATGTTCGGCGTCCTGCTGTTGTTCCAGGTCATGTCGCTGCCGGGTCAGTTCCGGCACATGGCCCGGGAGAACCCGGACGTGGCGTACCTGCGGTGGCCGCTGACCGCCGTGACGGTGTTCTGGGTGCTGTGCGTGCAGGTGGTGATCGTCGCGATCTGGAAGCTGCTCACGCTGGTGAAGAAGGACCGCATCTTCAGCGAGGCGTCGCTGAGGTGGGTGGACCTGATCGTGTGGGCCATCGCCGCGGCCTGGGTGGTGTTCCAGGCGGTGTTCCTCTACGTGGGCTTCAACGCCGACGATCCCGGTGTGCCGCTGCTGCTGTTCCTGCTGTCGATCGGGCTCACCGTGGTCGGCCTGCTCATGGTGGTCATGCGGGCGCTGCTGCGGCAGGCCACGACACTGCGCAGCGACATGGAATCGGTGATCTGATGCCGATCATCGTGCGCATCGACGTCGAACTGGCCAAGCGCAAGATGAGCGTCGGCGAGTTCGCCGAACGGGTGGGGCTCACCCCGTCGAACGTGGCCGTGCTGAAGAACGGCCGGGCCAAGGCCGTGCGCTTCAGCACCCTGGAGGCCATGTGCCGGGTGCTCGAGTGCCAGCCCGGCGACCTGCTCGAATGGGTGGACGACGAGCACGACGCGGCCGCCGACGGGGACGGGGACCGCCGGTGATCGAGGTCCGCAACCTGACCAGGCGGTACGGCGACGTGCTCGCCGTGGACGACCTGAGCTTCCGGGTCGAGCCCGGCACGGTGACCGGCTTCCTCGGGCCGAACGGCGCGGGCAAGTCCACCACGATGCGGGTGCTGCTCGGCCTGGACCGGCCCACCTCCGGGACGGCGCTGGTGAACGGGCGGCCGTACGCGACGTTCGCCGAGCCGCTGCGCGAGGTCGGCGCGCTGCTCGACCCCGGCGCGGCGCACCCCGGCCGCACCGGGCGCGGCCACCTGCGCGTGGCCGCCCGGACCAACGGCCTGCCCGCCCGGCGGGTCGAGGAGGTCATCGAGCGGGTGGGGCTGGCCGGCGCGGCCCGCCGCCGGATCAAGGGCTACTCGCTGGGCATGCGGCAGCGCCTCGGCATCGCCACGGCATTGATCGGCGACCCGGCCGTGCTGGTGTTCGACGAGCCGGTCAACGGGCTGGACCTGGACGGCGTCCGGTGGATCCGCGGCCTGCTGCGCCGGCTCGCCGACGAGGGCCGCACCGTGCTGGTGTCCAGCCACCTGCTGAGCGAGGTGGAGCAGGTCGCCGACCGGCTGGTGGTGATCGGCCGCGGCCGGCTGATCGCCGACACCTCGACGCGGGAGATCCTCCAGGGGCTCGGCCGGACCAAGGTGCGGGTGCGCAGCCCGCGACCGGACCTCCTGCTCGACGCGCTGCGGGAGCGCGGGCTCACCGCGCAGCGCGAGGCCGACGGCGACCTGCTGGTCGAGGGCGGCGCCGCCGAGGACGTGGGCGGCCTCGCGCACGCCCGGCACATCCCGCTGCACCACCTCTCCGAGGTGCGCCAGTCCCTGGAGGAGGCGTACCTGGAACTGACCGACAGCAGCGTCGAGCACCACGGCCGGGAGCCGGTGCCCGCCACGACCGAGGGGGCGCGGTGACGGCCGTCGTCGCACGGGAAGTCCGCCGCGAGGTCCGGGGCGGACGGGTGTTCGCCCGCGCCTGCGCGGCGGAGTGGACCAGGTTGTGGACGGTGCGGTCCACCTGGTGGTGCCTGGCTGCGGGCGTCCTGGTCATGGCGGGCATCTCGACCATCGCGGGGCTGGAGGCTGCCTCGGCCGCCGAGGCGCCGCGCGGCGCCTCGGCGTGGGCCGCGGCGGCGGTCACCGGCCTGCCGGGTCAGTTCGCCGTGCTCGCCCTGGCGCTCACCGCGGTGACGTCGGACTACGCGACCGGCGGGATCGTGCCGAGCCTGCAGTGGACGCCGCGGCGGCCGGTGTTCTTCCTGGCCCGCGCGGTGGTCGCGGTCGCGGTGGCCGCGGTCCTCGGTGCGCTGCTCCTGTCGGTGGCCGCGCTCGCGTCGTTCGTCGCGGCGAGCCCCCTGCTCACCCTGGCGGGCGCGGGCGACGTGCTGCCGAAGGTCGTGTTCGCCTTCGCCGCCGGCGCGGCGTTCGCCCTCGGGCTGGGGTTCCTGCTGCGCAACACCGCGGGCACGCTCGTCGTGGTGTTCCTGCTGATGCTCGTGCTGCCGCTGGTGCTGCCGAACTTCGGCTTCGCCTGGACCGACGCGATCGCCGACGTCCTGCCCGGCTCCGGTGCGGCGTTCCTGCTGGTCGGCGAGGTGCCGGGGATGACGACGACGTCGTCGGCGACCACCCTGCTGTGCTGGGCCGGCGGCACGCTGCTGCTCGGGTGGCTGCGGCTGGCGCGCGACGACGCGAACCGGTGACGCGGCCGGCGAGGCCACTCGATCGTCAGTCGATGTTGTTACGATGCGCCGCCCCACCCGATCGCGGTCATCGGAAAGGTGACGATCCATGCACAACAACAAGCCCAAGGCGGACTTACTGCGTGAACTCCACGCGGACGGGGTGCTCGTGCTCCCCAACGCGTGGGACGCGGGCAGCGCCGCCCTGATCGCCCGCGCCGGCGCGAAGGCGATCGCCACGACCAGTGGCGGGGTGTCGTGGGCCCTGGGCAGGCCCGACGGGCAGGCCCTGTCCCGTGACGAGATGGTCGAGCAGGTCCGCCTGGTCGCCGCCGCCGTGGACGTGCCCGTGACCGCCGACGTCGAGGGCGGCTACGGCCACGCGCCGGAGGACGTCGCGGCCACCGTCGAGGCCGTCGTCGCGGCCGGCGCGGTCGGCGTGAACATCGAGGACTCCAAGGGTTTCGGGGTGCCGCTGTTCACCGTCGAGGAGCAGTCCGCCCGGCTGCGCGCGGCGCGGGAGGCGGCGGAGCGCGCCGGCCTGCCCGAGCTGGTGGTCAACATCCGCACCGACGTGTTCCTCTTCCAGGTCGGCGAGCCCGAGGGCCGGCTGGACGACGTGCTCACGCGGGCCGCGGCCTACGCCGAGGCGGGCGCGGACAGCCTGTTCGTCCCCGGCCTGGTCGACCTGGACGTGCTGAAGCGGCTGGTCGAGGGCTCGCCGCTGCCGGTCAACGTGATGGCGGGCCCCGGCGCGCCGTCGGTGGCCGAGTTCGAGGCCGTCGGCGTCCGGCGGGTCAGCCTGGGCACGGCGGTCGCCCAGGCCGCGTTCTCCGTGGCGCACCGCGCCGCCGAGGAGGTGCTGACCAAGGGCACCTACGCCGAGCTGGACGGCGCGCTGGACTTCGGCGCCGTCAACGGCGTGTTCGCCCGCTGATTGATCGCCAGGTCAGATCAACCCTGTCGGACAACGTCCGACTCCGCTGGACTGGTACCCCGTCGGGGCGCGCGACCGCGTCCCGGCGGGGTATCGGGCGTGTTCGGCTCCGGGACGGATGGGGATTCGCAGTGACCACGAAGGAAGCGGGCAGACCGGGCGGCGTCCTCGCGAGCGTCAGGGCCACGCCGCCGGCCGTCCGCTACCTGCTCGGCGGCGTGCTCGTCAACCAGCTCGGCGCGTTCGCGCAGACCTTCCTGGTGCTCTACCTGACGATGCGCGAGTTCTCCATCGGCCAGGCCGGGATCGCGCTCACCTGCTACAGCGCCGGCGCGGTGCTCGGCACGCTGCTCGGCGGCGAGCTGGTGCACCGGCTCGGGCCGCGGGCCACGATCGTCGGCGCGATGACGGCGTCGGCGGCGGTCCTCGCGGTGATGCCGTCGTTGAGCACGCCCGGCCTGTTCGGCGTGCTGCTGGTCGTGATCGGCGCGGCGGGCCTGGCCACCCAGTGCTACCGGCCCGCGGCGGCGGTGCTGCTCAGCGAGCTGATGCCGGCCGAGCACCGGGTCATGGCGTTCTCCATGATGCGCATCGCCCTCAACGGCGGCGCGGCGCTCGCGCCGCTCATCGCGGCCGGGCTGATCCTGCTCGACTGGGACCTGCTGTTCTACTTCGACGCGGCGTCGGCGCTGGCCTACGCCGTGGTGGCCCGGCTCACGCTGCCCGCCACCGCGGCGCCGCGCGACGACGAGGACGAGGCGGAGTCCGGCGCGCAGAAGCGGTCGGCCTACGCGGTGATGATCCGCGACGCCCGGTTCCTCGCCTTCCTCGCCTCCACCCTGCTCGGCACGCTGATCTACGTGCAGTACGTGGTGGCGCTCCCGCTGAAGATCACCGGCGAGGGCCACCCGGCCGTGCTCTACAGCATCGTGCTGACCACCGCGTCGATCATCCTCGTGGTGTCCGAGCTGAAGATCACCTCGTACGTCCGCGACTGGGCGCCGTGGGCGGCGGGCGCGGTCGGCACGGCGGTCATGGGCCTGGGCGCGGCCGGGTACGGGCTCGGCTCGCACGCGGTCGTGATCGTGCTCAGCACCGGGGTGTTCGTGCTCGGCGTGATGATCAGCGGCCCGACGATGTTCGCGCACCCGGCCAAGGCCCCCGCCTCGGTCCGCGGCCGGTACGTCGGCACGCACCAGGCCACGTTCGGCCTCGGCTCGGCGCTCGGACCCACGCTCGGCGTGCTGGCCTGGGGCGCGTTCGGCAACGGCGTGTGGTTGCTGTGCGGCGTGCTCGGCCTGGTCGGCGGCTGGTTCGCCGTGCTCGGCATGCGGGAGCGCAGGCCCGCCGGCACGGCCGGGTAACCCTTCTCACAGCACCGGCGACCGGCCCGGCGGGTGACGTCCCCGCCGGGCCCGTCGGCGTCCGCAGGACCTGCGCAATACTTCTTTCCGGTGTATTTCCCGGTCACTCTGGAATAGGTGGCGACGCGCCGCTCACGGCCGATGACATAGTGTCACATAATGCCTCTACCTGCGACGTTACGTGCTGCGCTCAGTGGTCATATTCAAATCCTATGGTCCTCCGATCGGCGGTAGCGGGAACTCCACCCCTTATTCATGCTTGGCCCGCACCTGGAGAGGAAGGGATCCGCTGGGGATGGGTAGACCGGAAAAACCTGTCGATGCCTCGTCCGGCGCGGTCGCGACTTTCGCGAGCGAATTGAGACGACTGAGGGCCCGGGCGGGCAACCCCACGTACCGGGACATGGGTCGGGCGGCTTTGTACTCCTCGTCGGTGTTGTCCAGCGCGGCCAGCGGCCACCGGATGCCCACGTTGCAGGTGACCCTCGCGTTCGTGGCCGCGTGCGGCGGCGACCGCGAGCAGTGGCGGCGCCGGTGGCTGGAGGTGTCGAGCGGGCTGGGTCCCGAGGCGGCCGCCGCGGCGGTCCGGCCGGAACCGGCGGGGCCGCGCTCGGCCGTGCCGCGACCGGCGCAGTTGCCGATGAGGCCGCGCGGGTTCGTCGGCCGGGCCGAGGAGCTGCGCCTGCTCGCCGCGGACACGGTCACCCCCGTGGTGATCACCGGACCGGCGGGCGTCGGCAAGACCGAACTCGCGCTGCGCCACGTCCACCGCCTGGCCGCCGACGCGGTGGACGGGCAGCTCTACGTCGACCTGGGGCCGCTGGAGCCGGGGGAGCGGGGGGCCCGGACCGTGCTGGACGGGTTCCTGCGCGCGTTGGGCGTGCCCGTCGAGGGCCTGCCGGACACCCTCGACCAGCAGGCCGGCCTGTACCGGTCGCTGATCGCCGAACGCCGGGTCGTGGTGCTGCTGGACAACGTGCGCGACGAGCGCCAGGTCCGGCCGCTGCTGGCGGAGAGCCCGCACAGCACCACGGTGATCGTGTCCCGCGCGCCGCTGCTCGGCCTGCGGGACGTGCGCCGGCTGCGGCTGGGCGTGCCGTCCCGGGCCGAGGCCATCGCCATGCTCACGGCGGGCCTGCCGGACCCGGTGGTGGTCGAGCCCGAGGACTGCGACCGGCTCGCCCGGCTGTGCGGCGACCTGCCGCAGGCGCTGGACATCGCCGCGCGCAAGCTCGCCGCCAGGCCGGGCCTGCCGGTGGGCCGGCTGCTCGCGCGGCTGACCGAGCCGGGCGCGTTGCTGGACTGGCTGCGCATCGGCGACCTGTCGGTCCGCGAGTCCTACCAGTCGGCCTACCTGGGGCTCGGCGACGCGGCCAAGGCGTTGCTGCACCAGCTCGCGCACCAGCCCGTGGACGAGCCGGTGCTCGGCGGGGCGTTCGCCGACGACGAGCCGGTGTACGAGCTGGCCGACGCCGGGCTGCTGCGCTGCGCCGGCCGGCCGGGCGCGTACCGGCTCGACCCCCTGGCCCGCACCTTCGCGCTCGACCTGCGCGCCGCCGGCCACGCGGTGCGCCGGTCCACCCGCCAGGAATTGATTGTCACGGCCGGACGACACTACCGATCAACTGTGACGTCGGCTTGACTGTAGGCGCGTCGGTCGGTTGTCGTAATTGATCCGGGTGCGTCCGGGGTACCTATTCCGGCGCACCCGGAAATTACTTCCCCCGCACCGGCGGGCGACGAACCGGGAATTGTCCGGTGACGATCGCGGTACGGCCCGGTCGCGGTTCGCGGCGCGGGCGGCGTCGTGGCCGCCGGCGGTGCGGTGGCCGGTCGCGCCCAGGCCGTGGTCGGGTCCGGAGGAGTCCGGCGGCGGGTGTCGCCGGGAAGGGTGGTGCGAGGTGGGTCGGCACTTGGTCGTCGTGGGAGCCGGGGTCACCGGTCTGCTCACCGCAGTCCGGTGCGCGCGGTCCGGTGCGCGGGTCACCGTGCTGGACGTGGGCCCCGTGCCCAACCCGGCCTCCACCTCCCACGACGAGCACCGGGCCCTCCGCGCGCTCGACCCGGGCGACGTGGCCGCCACCCGCGCCTCGGCGGTGCTGCACCGGCACTGGCTGGAGCTGGAGTCCCTGCTCGGCACGCCCTTCTACCGGCGGGTCGGCGTGGTCACCGGGTGGCCCGCCGAGTCGGCGGACGCGGCGCTCGACGTCGCGCGCGAGGCCGGCACGCCGGTCTCCCCGGTGGAGCCGGAGAAGTACCCGCACATCCGCTTCCCGGCCGGCGCGGTCGGCCTGCTCGAAGCCGACGCGGGCGTGCTCCTGGCCGACCGGGTCCTCGACGCCGCCGCGCGCTGGCTGCGCGAGCACCCGCTGGTGGCGCTGCGACCGGGCAGCGCCGTCCGCGAGGTCGACGCCGACCGCGCCGCGGTGCACCTGGCCGACGGGTCCACCGTGCGCGGGGACGTGCTGCTGGTGGCCGCCGGACCGTGGTCCCGGGAGCTGGTCGACGTGCCGACCGTGCTGCACCGCCAACGGATCGTCTACCTGCGACCGCCCGACGAGCCGGCGCGGTGGTGGGAGGGCGCGCCCAGCGCCGGCCGCATCGGCGACGACGGCCTGGCGTGGCTCATCCCGCCGGGCGACGGCACCCGGCTCAAGATCAGCTCCGCGGCGCTGTGCCGCGAGGTGGACGAGGTGGGCGACGAGACCGACCGGTGGACCGACCACCTGGCGCTGTCGTCCGTGCTGAACGACCACGAGCGCTACACCGTGACCGCCGTGCGGACGTGCCACTACGCGGTCGACCCGGACACCGGTGGCGGGAGCCTGGTCCGGATCGGGCCGGCCGCCTGGGCGCGGGCCGCCAGCGGCGGCGACGGCTTCCGCACCGCGCCCGTCGTCGCCGAGCGCGTCGCCGAGGAGGTGGCGGGGGCGTGACCGGGGCCGTGCCGGACGTGTCCGGTGTGGACGGTCGCCGCGCGGCGCGTCGGCGGGTCGCGGGCGGCGGTCCGGCGCGGTCGCCGCGCCCGTGGAGCTGCGCCGACGTGCGCCGATCGGTCGACCCGGCCCCGGTGGACCGGCACGCCCGGGCACCGCGCGACGCCGGTGGAGCGCGCCGCGCCTCCCGCCGCCCCCAGCCGTCCAGCAGGCGGCCCGTCTGCCCGCCGACGCTCGGCACCACCCGATAGTGTGCCGAACCCGACCGACCTTCGAGAGGACACCATGACCGCGCGACCGGTGATCATCGTCGGCTTCCTGGCGCCGCTGCCCACCCGCCCCGAGTTCGAGGACGGGTCGATGGTCCTCGTGGACGAGCCGGACGTCATCCGCAAGAGGGACATCGCGGACAAGATGGCCGGCGCGGCCTCGCTGCGCGAACTCGTGCCGTGGGAGTACCAGCTCCCGGGCGCGGCCGACGAGTTCTACAACACCTACCCGGACCTCGACCCGGCCTACGTCGTGCCGCTGCTGGAGTACGCGACGCCGTTTGCCGCCCGGCTCGCCGAGCGCTACGGGCTGCCCGGCGCGACCAGCGGCGCGGCCGCGCTGCTGCGCGACAAGGAGCTGCTGCGCCGCGTCACCCGTGCCGCCGGCGTCGCCAACCCGGTGTCCACGGCCGTGTCCTCGCCCGACGACGTGCGGGCCTTCATGGCCGAGCACCCCGGCCAGGTCGTGCTCAAGCCCGCGAACCGGCAGGCGTCGCTCGGCACGAAGGTGCTGCACGACCCGGCCGAGGTCGACCAGGCGTGGCGGGAGTGCCTGGCGAGCCAGGACGAGGGCATCCTCGTGCCCGACCGCGAGATCCCGCTGCGGATGCTGGTCGAGACGTTCGTCAGCGGCGCGGAGTACAGCGTGGAGATGCTGGTCCGCGACGGCGTGCCGGTGTTCACCAACATCACCGGCAAGACCCTGTTCCCCGGGCCGCGCCCGATCGAGCTGGGCCACCTGGTGCCCGCCGACCTGCCCGGGGAGACCGCAGCCCTGCTGGCCGAGCGGACGGAGGCGGTGCTGCGCGCGGTCGGCTTCGGCACCGGGATCGTGCACTGCGAGTGGATCCTCTCCGGCGGCGTGCCGCACCTGGTCGAGTGCGCCGGCCGGTTCCCCGGCGACGGCATCACCTGGCTGATCGACGAGGCGTACGGCTTCCCGCTGGCCGAGCGGTACTACACGCTGATGCGCGGCGAGGAGCCGCCCGCGCTGCCCGCCGGGGCCGAGCGCGCCGCGTCCGTGCGCTTCCTGCGGGCCGAGCCCGGCGAGGTCGTGTCGGTCGAGGGCCTGGACGAGGTCAAGGCGATGCCCGGCGTGCTGTCCGCGTCGGTGTCGGTCGCGCCCGGCGAGACCGTGCACGAGCTGCGCAGCTCGTGGGACCGGGCCGGTTCCGTGACGGTCGTGGCCGACACGCCGGCCGAGGCGGCCGCGCTCGCGGAGAAGGCGGCCGCCGCGATCCGCGTGGAGGTCCGCGCGGCAGAATGACCGCCATGCCAACCCCAGTCGCCGTGCACACGGTGGTCGACAGCCCGATCGGTGAGCTGACGCTGGTCGCGCGGGACGGTGTCCTCGCCGGCCTCTACATGAGCGAGCACCGGCACCGGCCGGCCTTCGAGACCTTCGGCGACCGCGACGACTCCCCGTTCGGGGAGGTCGTCGCGCAGCTGGAGGAGTACTTCGCGGGCAAGCGGACCGCGTTCGACCTGCCGCTGTCGATGGCCGGCACCCCGTTCCAGCGGACCGTGTGGGACGCGCTCAAGGAGATCCCGCACGGGGAGACGATGACCTACGGCGAGCTGGCCGCCCGCATCGGCCGCCCGACCGCCTCGCGCGCGGTCGGGTTGGCCAACGGCAAGAACCCGATCAGCATCATCGTGCCGTGCCACCGGGTCGTCGGCTCGACCGGCGGTCTGACCGGGTACGGCGGCGGGATCGAGCGCAAGCGGATGCTGCTCGGCTTCGAGCGCGGCGACCTGCTCTGGTGAGGACGGGCGACCCGGCGCGTTCCCCGCGACGGGTGACGGCGTGAGGCGGTCGGGCGGTGTGCCCGGTACGGGCCGGTTCGCGGGGTTCGCGGACCGGCCCGACGACTGTCCGGAACCGACCGGTTTGCCGCGGGATGACCGCCTGTGCCCGGATCGGCCGGTCACGCGGAACCCGGCACGTGGCACGCTCGCCGCGCGCAGCCGGTAGGCCCGCCCCGGGAGCCGGGAGCCGGGAGCCGGGAGCCGGGAGCCGGGACCCGTGGGCCGTGGGCCGGAACTGTGAACCCGACGGCGGGTCCGTGGACGCGTCGAACCGCGAGCCTCGGCCGGGACGCGGGCCGGGACTTCGCGGGTCCGAAGTGGACGGGAGCCCGCCGCCGGCTTGCGGCGGGCTGCCCGGGTTCACCGTCACGACGTGGCGTTCTCCGACTCCAGGTAGTCGGTCGCGCCCTCGCCGGTCAGCAGCGCGTACGCGTGCGCCACCGACACCATCGTCATGTGGTGGTGCCAACCCTGGTAGCTGCGGCCCTCGAAGTCGTGCAGGCCGTAGGGGTCCCGCGCCGCGTTCGCGTCCGCCCGGTCCTTCCTGGTGATCAGGTCGAACAGCTCCGGGACCGGCCGGTCCACCAGGTTGGTGATCCAGTACCTCGTCGGGGTGGCGCTGCCCAGCGGTCGCTCGGCCACCAGCCGCACCGGCGGGCCCTGCCGCCGTTCGGTGTTGACCAGCCGCGCCGACGCCGCGCGGACCTGGACGCGGCCCGCGCCGCGCCCCGTCAGCCGCGGCCAGACGCGGTGGGACGACGGGTGGTCCCGCCAGCCCCGGAGGATCTCCGACGGGCTCAGCGCCCGCCGCGCGGCCCTCTGGTCCGCCTGCCTGGTCGCCATCACCGCACGCAGGTGCGGCTCGGCCAACAGGCGTTCGTCGCCTTTGACGCCGATCACGTACCCCAGTCCGCGATCGGTCAGGTCATCGAGCAGTTGCAGCGTGTTGGGCACGTCCGTGGCGTCGAACACCACCGGCGCGGTCGGCACCCGCAACGCGGTCAACTCGTCGAGCATCCCCAGCATGTACTCGCGCTCGCACATCCCGTCCTCGTGCTCCGGGATGCGGGTCCGACGGCGCCGCTCCGCGTCGTCGACCCACCGCCTCGACAGCAGCAACCGCCAGTTGACCGGCACGGCGGTCTCCTCGACGTCCAGCTGCAGGCTCAACCCCAGTTGACAGTTGACCAGGCGTCCCGCGTCACGCACGAACCGGCGCTCGACCCCGACCGAGTGGTCGCCGCGCTTGTGGATGACCGCGTACCCGATCAACCAAGCCCGCACCGGCAACCGCTCCGCGAGGTACAGCGCCAGCGCGTCGCGCACCGGCTGCCAGTCCCACGGGCTCTGGTTGACGAACTGCTGCAGCGACTGGACGGCGGAACCGCCGCCCGCCAGCTCGGCGATCTTGCTGATGGACTTGCGCCCGGTCGCCTTGACCAGGCCGGACAGGTAGATCTCGGCCCAACGCCGCTGGTCCGCCCGCGGCATGGACTGGAACATCCGGTGCACGAAGGCTCGCGCACCGCCGGCTAAATGCGTCTGCAACTCCACCAGGAACTCCCCCAAGTGTCTTGTCTAGGCCCGAACGCGCCAACTTGCCGCCGCGCCGGGCTCCGGGCACGACTAGCTCGCCAGAGTCGCGGTACCTCCCAACCCGCCCAGCGCCAGCGCCGCCATCACCGACGGCCGCGCGCCGACGACGATGACCTCGGCGCCCGCCGGCAGCCGTTGCTGGGCGTAGACCAGGGCGCGGACGGCCCCCGGCGTCAGGCCGGTGACCTCGCGCATCTCGATGACCAGGCGGCGCACCTGGCGGCCGCCGAGCTCGTCGAGCAGGTCCCGCAGACGGGGCAGCGCCTCGTCGTCCACTTCGCCTGCCAGGTGGATCGTGGTGGATCGGCCGTTGGACCCCGAGTAGACCGACGTGCTCATCTGAACCCTCCTCCTAGGACGGTGTGTGTGCCCACAGCACGGCCGCGGACCGCGCGGGCAGGCGCAGGACGTGGCCGTCGCGCAGCGTCGTCGATGCGTCGAGCGGCTGGGCGGCACCGGTGTTGGCGAAGACTCGCCACGTGCTGTCGGCGGGTGGCTGGGGGAGTGCCACTACCTTGTCCTCGGAACCGGAGTTCGCGGCCACGACCACAGTATCCAAACGATCCGACAATCCCTCCCCCCTCGGATTCGGATCGTGCATCATCGCGATCACGACGTGCGACCCCGCCGACCAGTCCGGTTGCCACGGCTGCTCACCGTGCCAGCTGACCGGCGGGTAGTCACCGTCCGGTGTGGATTCGCCGTGCGGGTGTTCGGCACGCCGCAGCACCGGGTGCTCCCGGCGGAACCGCAGGCACGCCCTCGTGAACTCGACCAGCTCCCGGTTGCGCTCGACCAGCGACCAGTCCAGCCACGTCCGCGGGTCGTCGTGCGGGTAGGCGTTGTTGTTGCCGCCCTGGGACCGGCCGAACTCGTCGCCGGCCAGCAGCATCGGCACGCCCCGGCTCGTGAGCAGCAACAACAGCGCGTTGCGCACCTGCCGGGCCCGCACCGCGAGCACGTCCGGGTCGTCCGTCGGGCCCTCCACGCCACCGTTCCAGCTGAGGTTGTGGTTCTCGCCGTCGCGGCCGTCCTCGCCGTTGAGGTCGTTGTGCTTGTGGTCGTACGACGCCCAGTCCGCCAAGGTGAACCCGTCGTGGCAGGTCACGAAGTTGATCGACGCGGTGGCGCCGCGCCCGCTGTAGAGGTCCGGCGATCCCACGAGTCGGGTGGCCACGTCGCCCGCGGTCCCGTCCCGGCCCACCAGGAACGCCCGCAGCGCGTCCCGGTAACGACCGTTCCACTCCATCCACCGGCCGTAGTGCGGGAACGCGCCGACCTGGTAGAGGCCGCCCGCGTCCCACGCCTCGGCGATGAGCCGGGTGCCGGCCAGCACCGGGTCCGCGGCCAGCGCCGCCACGAGCGGCGGGTCGGCCAGCGGCGCGCCGTCGCGGCCGCGGGTCAGCACGGACGCGAGGTCGAAGCGGAACCCGTCCACGTGGTACTCGTGCACCCAGTGCCGCAGGCTGCGCACCACCCAGTCCCGCACCAGCGGGTGGTTGGCGTTGAGCGTGTTGCCCGCGCCGCTGAAGTTGAGGTGCCGCCCCGATTCGTCCAGCAGGTAGTACGACGACTCGTCCAAGCCGCGCAACGACAGCGTCGGTCCGCGGTGGTCGCCTTCGGACGTGTGGTTGAACACCACGTCCAGCACCACCTCGATGCCCGCCGCGTGCAGCCGCTTCACCAACTCCTTCAGCTCCAGGTCGGGCCGGTCGCCGCCCGCGTAGTTCGCCTTCGGCGCGAACACGCCCACCGGGCTGTAGCCCCAGGTGTTGAGCAGCGGCACGCCCGTCTCCGGGTGCACGTGGACGTTGTCGGTCTCGTCGAACTCGAAGACCGGCATCAGCTCCACGCAGTTCACGCCGAGCCACTTCAGGTAGGGGATCTTCTCCGCCAACCCGGCGAACGTCCCCGGACTGGCCACTCCGGACGAATCGGACCGGGTGAAGCCGCGCACGTGCAACTCGTACACGACCAGGTCCTCGGTGGGCACCCGCGGCGGCCGGTCGTCGCCCCAGTCGAAGTCCGGGGTGGCGATGCGGGACCGGTAGTGCGGCCGCTGCCCCCACTCGCCGGACCCCGCGAGCAGCCGGGCGTCCGGGTCGAGCAGGACCGGTCCGCGCTCGCCGTGGCGCTCGACCCGGAACCCGTAGTCGGCGTCGGTGGGCCGCAGCCCGACGGCGTGCGCGGCGAACACCTCGCCCACCCGGGACGCCGGCGGGAACTCCAGCTCGGTCAGCACGGAGCCGTCCGCGCGGTCCATCAGCACCAGCCACACGCGGTCGGCCCGTGCCGCGGCGACCGCGAAGTTCACGCCGTCGGCCGTCGGGGTCGCCCCGAACGGGGTGGGGCTGCCCGGGACGAGCCGGAGCCCGCCCAGGCGGCCCGTCGCCGTCACGGTCACCGCTCGTCCTCCCCCAGGGGCCGCAGCCGCACCTGGACGGTGCGCCGCGCCGCGCCCCCCGGCAGCTTCACGGTCATCTTCTCCGCGTCGAAGTCCCGGTAGGGGCTGCCGTCCACCAGCACGCGGTCCAGCACCACGCGCCCGCGCGGCAGCGCGTCCGGCGCGACCCGCAGCAGGTCGCCGGGGAACGCCGCGTCCGGGTCGGGCGAAAACCACAGGTCGAGCGGCTCGCGGTGCCACAGCAGTCTGTTGTAGACGGTGGCGAGGTAGCACAGCTCCGCGGAGTGGTACATGCTCATCGAGTGGTTGCCCTTGAGGCGTTCCAGCCCGGAGAGGTACGGCGAACCGGCCGCCTGCACCGAGAAGTACACCGCGCCGTCGTCGTGGTCGAGGAAGAACGCGTTGTAGAACGCCTCCGCCTCGGCCGCGTGCCGCAGGTACTCCGCGTCACCGGTGGACCCGGCCAGGATCAGGTAGGCCAGGATCGCCTGCTCCTGCTGCCACCACGCCTTGCGGTCGTGCCAGACGAACGCGTGCCGCCCGTCGCGGGCCTGCCGCTCCAGCACGTCGTACCAGCCGCCCCGGCGCGGGTCGCGGCCCACGCCCGGCATGGTGGCGGCCAGCCGCGCGGCCGTGCGGGTGTACTCGTTCTTGGGGCGCAACGTGTTCATCCGGGTGAGGTTCCACGCGATCTTGAGGTTGTGCCCCACCACCGCGCGGTCCTGCTGCCACCCCCACGTCTTGTCCGGCGTCCAGTCCGCGTGGAACCGCTCGCGCACGAACGGGCTCGCGTCCGGTCCGCGGTCGGGGAAGTGGGTCACGATCATGTCGAACGTGTGCTCCAGCATCCGCAGGTAGCGCTGGTCGCCGGTGGCCAGGTACAGGTTGAACAGGTAGGCCGGGGCGTGGTCGCCGACGGAGTTCCAGTTCTTCCGCGACCTGTTGCGCCCCAGGGCTTCCGCGTGCGGGCTCAGCGTGAGCGGGTCGATGTGCGAGAAGTAGCCGCCCAGCCGCGGGTCCGCGTAGTGCCGCTCGAACAGCCGGATCGTCGCCTCGATGTCGTCGCGCAGCCACGGCGTGCCGGTGACCCGGTAGGTCTGCACCAGGCCGCTGAGCGCGTAGATCTGCTCGTAGGCCGGGATGGTCAGCTCGTCGTCGCTGAACTCCGACGCGAACAGCTTGCGCTGCCTGCCGCCGTCCACCTCCAGCCCGTGGTACCAGTACACGAGGCGGCCGACGTCGGTCTCGTCCACGAAGCGCAGGTTGTCGCGCAGGTACTCCGAGCCGCGCTCGGCGACCTCCAGGTGCGCCTCGTCGCCGGTCAGCATGTACGCGGTGGCCATGCCGTAGACCAGGCGGGAGATCGTGTCGGTCTCCTGCACGTGCGAGTCGGTCTTGTCCCCGCCCAGCCGCAGCACGGTGCGGTAGTCGGCGAAGTCCACCGGTCCCGCGCCGAACTGCGCGTGCCGGTAGAACCGGGCCAGCGACCGGATCTGGTCGACCCACCAGTCGGGGCGGTCGAACACCGGGCGGCCCGCCTCGTCGGCGACCACCCAGATCCGCTCCGCCTGCTGGCGGCGCGGCTCGGGGTAGATCGGGCCGAAGGTGAACACCATCGCGCCCGGCCGCAGCATGTCGTCCAGCCGGCCGTTGACGTCCCGGTAGGGCTCGCCGAGGTTGCGCACGAGCTGGGCGGAGGTCTCGGACGTGCGGTGCACGACCTCGCGGTCCCCGCCGAACGTGGTCAGCACCAGCCGGTCGCCCGACGACTCGACGACGTACCCGCCGTAGAGGTCGGAGTAGGTGCGTTCGGGTGCCGTCGTCACGCCGCCACCAGCCTGGACGAGAGCTGGTCGATGACCGTGCGGGCGAGCAGGTGGCAGTGCTCGACGGTGCGGGTGCTGATCAGGTCGCGGTCCACCGCCACGTCGGTGTCGGAGTAGATCGCGCCCATGTTGCGCACGTCGCTGACGAGGTTGTTGTGGCAGGTGACCGTGCGCCCGGCCATGACCTCCGGCGCCGCCGACATCAGCCACAGGCCGTGGCAGGAGAACACCTTCAGCAGCCGCGGGATGCGGAACGCGCGGCGCATCACCTGCACCGCCGGCGCCACGCCGCCGGGCCGTTCGCTGTAGCGCAGCCGGTCCGACACCATGCCGGAGGGCACGATGAGGGCGTGCAGGCTGTTCAGCTCGTGGTAGTCCAGCGCCTCCAGGTCGCCGTCCACCTTGATCTCGCCGCCGAGCTCGCGACCGGTGAAGGTGAGCGACTCGTTGCCCCACAGGCGGGTGTAGAGCTTCACCTCGGCGCCCGCCTCGGCGAACCGCAGGCGGTAGTAGGCGATCTCCGCCTCCACGAAGTCGCTCTCCATCAGGATGCCGATGCGCAGCCCGGCGAGCGGCCCGGGGAGGACGGGAGCGTTCAGGTCCATGGGATTCTCCATCTGGGTGGTCCGAAGTGGACTGCCGCCTCGTCGCGGCACGGTGGGTGGCGGGCGGCGTGGGCCGCCCGCCACCGCGTGACACCGGGCGCGCGCGGAAGTGCCGCGGCGCCGCCGGTGGTGGGGAGGTGGATCGGGTAAGGCGGTGGATCAGGCGGTGCTCAGCTCGTGACCAGCTCGCCGCGCGCCTGGTCCACCGCGTCCGAGGAGCGCCCCGGGACCACCGCGTCCTCGGGCGGGCGCGCGCCGTCCGCGCCGGCCGGGGTGCCGACTGCCGCCGGCCCGCTGCGTGCACCCGACGGCCCGCCGATGCCCCACGTGCCGCGTGCGGCCGACGCGGCGGCCGGTTGCGGGTACGGGATCGGCGTGGAGCCGACCGCCGGGCGCGTGCCGGTTGCGGTTGACGTGTCGACCCGGGCCGGGTGGACGGCCGGCGTGGAGCCGGCCGCCGGCCGCGTGCCGGACGCGACCGCGGTGTCGGCCGGTCCCGGGTACGCCTCCGACCCGGAGCCGGCCGCCGGCCGGGCCGTGCGCGCGGTCGACGGGGTGTCCGCGACCGGTGGGGGAGAGCCCGGCAGCGGCTGGGCGGCCTGCGTGATCAGGGTGCGGATGCGCGGCGCGCCGTCCTGGCGCACCACCAGCCACTGCTCGGTGATCAGGCACCCGGTCCAGCGGCTGCGCGGCGCGGGTCCCCGCCAGCTCCGCGACTCCCACCTCAGCGTCACCGTGACCTCGGCGTGCAGCGGCGACACCAGCTCGACCGCCACCGAGACGACGTCCCGCCGCTGGTCGAAGCACGAGTCGTTCAACCCCCGGTACCACCGGGCGAACTCCTCGCCGTCCCGCACGGTCGCGCCGGGCAGCCGCAGCAGCAACCCCGACCGCACCAGCATCTCCCGCAGCCGCTCCACGTCGGCGTGCCGCTCCAGCGCGCCGTGCCAGTCCCGCACCAGCGCCACGACCTCGGCGCGGTGCAACCGACCCCGGTCGCCCTGCCCGCTCACTCGATCACCAGGTCGATCAGGAACGGCCCGCGGTGGCTCAGCATCTCGGCCACCGCGCCGTCCACCTCGCGCAGCCGGCTCACCCTCCGCCCCGGCACCCCCAGCGACGAGGCGAGCTGCGTGAACCCGATGGGAGGCGTGGTGAGGTCGAACGCGCCCGGCCGGGCGTGCGGCTCGATGCCCTGCTCCCGCCAGTACTGGTCGATGTTGTGGTCCAGCAACCGGTACCGGCCGTTGTTGCAGATCACGAACTTGGCGTCGATCCCGTACCGGGCGGCCGTCCACAGCGCCTGGATCGTGTACATGCTGCCGCCGTCGCCGGTGAACGCCACCACCGACTGGTCGGGCCGCGCGAGCTTCGCCCCCAGCGCACCGGGGATGCCGATCCCGAGCGACCCGCCGCGGGTCTGGAAGAACCGGCCCGGTTCGCGCGCGGGCAGGTGCCTGCCCAGCGGCTCGCCCGCGGTCAGCGCCTCGTCGAACAGGATCAGGTCGCCCGGCGCCTGCTGCGCGAGCCGCTCGGTGAACAGCTCCAGCACGCTCGGCGGACCCGACGACACGACGGGGGCCGTCCGCCCGGTCACCCGCGCCGGCGCGGCGGGCGCGCCGCCCTGGTGCCCCAGCTCCACGGCCAGCGCCGCGAGCGTGAGCTTCGGGTCGGCGATCACGCCGATGTCCACCGGGTGGTTCTTGGCGATCTCGTACCCGTCGAGGTCGATGTGGACGATCTTCGCCTGGTCCGAGAACGGGTTGTGCAGCGTGGGGAACACCTCGGGGAACACGTACGTGCCCACGATGAGCACGCGGTCCGCGTCACCGACGACGCGCGCGCTGTCGGTGCCGAACATGTGGCCCAGGTTCCCCGCGTACGACGGGTCGGCCGCGTCGAGGTTGACCTCCGAGTTGTTCACCCCGTACACCCGCGCGCCCAGCAGCTGGGCCACGGTCGCCAGCTCGCGCTGCGCGCCGCTGGTCGCCACGCCGTCGCCCATCAGGATCAGCGGCCGGTTGCCGCCCGACAGCACCGACGCCATCCGCGCCACCAGCGCGGGCTCGGGCAGCACGCGGGTGGACGGCACCACGGTCGGCAGCGCGGGCTCCTCGGTGACCGCGTCGAGCACGTCCGCGGGCAGCGCCACGAACACCGGCCCCCGCGGCGGCGTCATGGCGATCTTCACGGCCCGGCGCAGCACCCGCAGCACCGAGTCCGGGTCGGTGACCCGGGTGGCGTACTTCGTCACCGGCTCGGCCATGGCCACCAGGTCCACGGCCATCTGCGCGTCCATCGCGTCGTAGCGCACGCCGGCGTCGCCCGCGATCACGACCAGCGGCGAGCCGCCCCGCTTCGCCTGGTACAGCATGCCGACCGCGTTGCCCAGGCCCACCCCCGTGTGCAGCTGCACCAGGCCCGGCTGCTGCGAGGCGCGGGCGTACCCGTCGGCCATCGCCACGGCCACGCTCTCCTGCAACGCCAGCACGTAGGACATGTCGGTCTCGCCCATGGCGTCGAGCAGGCCCTGCTCGACGGTGCCGGGGTTGCCGAACATGTACTTGATACCGTCGGCCGCGAACTGCTCGAAGATCGCGACCCGTCCCGGTCGTTTGCTCATGTGCTTCGTTCCACCTTCCCCAGTGTGGTGGCGGACGCGGCGCGGACCGGCGCCGCGTCCGCCCGTGGCGCCTTACCAGCCGTAGCGGCGCAGGCCGTTCTCCAGCGTCTGCACCAGCAGCTCACCGGACAGCGCGGAGTCCGGAGTGGACCGCGCGGTGACGAACGGGTAGTCCACGATCACCGACAGCTCCTTGCCCACGTTGCCGTGGAAGCCGCCGAAGGCGCCGGTCGCGTCGCGCAGGATGTACTCCAGCGGGAACGGGGGCGGGCCCATGTTGAAGTCGACGCCGAGGAAGCCGGTGCCGTCCTTGTAGTCGTACTCCTTCGGGTGGCCCGTGACGTGCTTGCCGTAGATGATGCTCTGGCGGGACTCCCAGTCGCGGGCGAAGGCCAGCACGGTCACGCCGTAGCACTCGGCGAGGATGGGCTTGTCCGCGGCGTGGAAGCCGAGGACGACCTCGTGCAGGCGCTCGTTGTTGACCATGTCGACCAGCGGGCCGGAGCCGCCGACGAGCACGAGCGCGTCGTAGGCCGCGACCAGGTCGTCCACCGCGGGCTGCAGGTTGCGGTGGTAGGCCTCCAGCTCGCGCAGGAAGTTGATGGAGCTGTGGTAGGGCCGCTCGGGGATGAGGTCGGCCAGGCTGAGCGGGTTGTCCAGCCGGTCGGACTCGTCCAGGGCGCGCACCGCGCGGGCCATCTCCGGCGTGGTCACCGTGCGACCCAGCGGCGGGTCGATGTAGTCGGCGTCCATGCTGGGCGGCAGGGCGTGGGCGCGCTTGCCGGTGGGGGTGACGAAGGTGACCTGGTAGCCGCGGGCGTCGAACGCCTCCAGCGGACCGACCAGCTCCTCCCCCCAGTAGCCGTACTCGGACAGCACCACGAGAACTCGTCGGGTCACTTCTCTACTCCCTGGTTGTGGGGGTGGGTCACAGCTCGGCGGAGCCGGGCATCGGGTGCAGGGCGTCCACGACGTAGGCGCGGATGCGCAGCCGCCCCGCGTCGTCGCGCACGACCTGCCACGTCTGGTCGGCGTCGAAGCCCAGCCACTGGCTGGTCGCCGCCGGCGGGTTCCAGATGCGCGCCTGCCAATTCACGCGCACCTTAACGTCGGCCACGTCGCCGCGAATGGACGACGTTACTTCCGTGACCTCGTGCACCTCGTCGAAAAATCGGTTGACGACCGTCCGGTACCAACCCAGGAATTCCTCGACCGAGGTGAGCTTCCCTTCCGGGAAAGTCATCTCCAGATTGGTGTCGACGAGATATCCGAGAACTTCGTCCTCGCTGACGTGCTCGTCGAGCGCGCGGTACCAGTCGCCGACGAACCGGCTGATCAGATCATTGTCGAGGGTGGCTGCCACTGCATTTCTCCCGTATGAAGGCGTCGGTGGCGAACGGACCGTGATGACCGTCACCCGCCGGGACATCTTTGGTGTCGTTTTGACGACACGAGTCAATCCGCGCCGATGGGCTGGGGCAAGCCGGCCGGTGCAACTGGGTGGACTTGACGGAATTGCGCGGGCGGGCTGTTGGCGGACTCGTAACGGTAAGTTTTTCGTACCGTCGTAAATGTGCTGGTGTCGAGCCCGCGGCGGCCCGCGGGCCCCGGCCGGCCGGCTCAGCCTGGTAGTGCTGCTAACAGGACCGACTCTGGTCTGGCTACCCGTCTGCGGGCTCGGGACAGTGGTCGCATCGGCGTGAATGCCGGCTATATCGAGGAGTCGACTTTGTCTCACACGGCCGACCAGACGGCGGCAGGGCACGGACCGTCGGGCGCCACCGCGCCCGACCTGACGACCGCGGGCACGACCACGACGACCGATCCCACCGGGTCGGTCGCACCCGGACGGCAACCGCACGCCGGCCTGGTCCTGCTCTTGCTGTGCCTGGCCGAGTTCATGATCGCCCTGGACTTTTCCATCACCAACGTGGCGCTGCCGGTGATTCAGTCCGAGCTGGAATTCTCGGCCACCGGCCTGCAGTGGATTATCAGCGCGTACGCGATCACGTTCGGCGGTTTCCTCATGCTCGGCGGGCGGGTCTCGGACCTGTACGGACGCCGCCGGCTGTTCATCGCGGGGCTCGCCGCGTTCGCCGTCGTGTCGCTGGTCGCGGGCTTCGCTCAGGACGACGTCCAGCTCGTGCTGCTGCGCGCCGCGCAGGGCCTCGCGGCCGCGGTCGTCGCGCCCGCCGCGCTGTCCCTGCTGACCACGTCGTTCGCCGAGGGGCCCGAGCGCAACCGCGCCCTCGGCGTCTACGGCGCGGTGCTGTCCTTCGGCTTCGCCTCCGGCGTGATCCTGGGCGGTGTGCTCACCGACCTGCTGAACTGGCGGTGGGTGTTCTTCGTCAACGTGCCCATCGGCCTGGGCGCGGCGCTGCTCGCGCCGAAGTTGATCAAGGAGAGCCGCGGCGAGGCGACCTCCCGCAAGCTGGACGTGCCCGGCGCGGTCACCATCACCGGCTCGGTGGTCAGCATGGTCTACGCGCTGTCCACGATCACGCACGGTGGCGTCGGCTGGCTGGTCGCCCTGGTGCTGTCGATCGTGCTGTTCGTCGCCTTCCTCGTCGTGGAGCAGCGCACCGAGCACCCGCTCGTGCCGCTGAAGGCGATCGCCCAGCGCGTCCTGCTGACCGCGAACCTGATCAACGTCCTCA
This sequence comes from Actinosynnema sp. NPDC004786, assembly GCF_053601135.1. Taxonomy (NCBI): domain Bacteria; kingdom Bacillati; phylum Actinomycetota; class Actinomycetes; order Pseudonocardiales; family Pseudonocardiaceae; genus Actinosynnema; species Actinosynnema sp. NPDC004786. Next base: position 102,693 of record NZ_JBSGBG010000026.1, read on the forward strand.
TCATCGGCTCGTTCGTCGGCATCGCCTACGTGCTCACCCTGTACCTGCAGGGCATCGAGGGCTTCACCCCGCTGCAGACCGGCCTGACGTTCGCCGTGCTGGGCGCGACCGCCGTCGTCGCGGGCATGGTGACGGCCAAGCTGTCGGCGAGGATCGGCATGACCGCCACCCTGGTCGGCGGCCTGCTGCTCCAGGCGCTCGGCACGGCGCTGGTCGCGGTGCTGCCCGCCACCGGCGCGATCTGGCTGATCATCGCGGGCACCGCGATCATCGGCTTCGGCCACGTCGCGGCCGTGGTCGTGATCAGCATCTCGGCGACCGCGGGCGTGCCCGACCACCAGCAGGGACTCGCGGGCGGCCTGCTCAACACGTCGCAGCAGCTCGGCGCGGCCCTGGGCGCGGCGGCGTTCGCCGCCATCGCCGCGGGCGTCACCGGCGGCCTGCTCGGCGAGGGCGTGGCGCTGGAGGACGCCGACCCGGCGTCGCTGGTGTCGGGCTTCCGCTACGCGCTGGTCGTCGCCACGATCGTCGCCGTCGTCGGCGGCGCGGTCGGGCTGAGCCTGTCCCGCCGTCGCGCGGCGGCGGGCTGACCGCGGGCTCGTCCCGCGCGGGACTCCCCGTGCCCGTCACTCCCCCCGGGCGGGCACGGGTCGGTGGTGGGCGCCTCAATCCCCCGGGCGCCCACCACCACGTCCGTCGGGGCGGTCCGGACCCGGTGGACCCGCCGGCGCGCGGTCCGGCGGTGTGGCCGTCACCGGTCCAGGCGGTCGAGGAGGGTCGCCAGGCGGGCCGAGTCGATGGCCGTCGCCGGCGTCTGGAGCACCACCGTCAACGTCGGGTGCTCGACCAGCCGCAGGTGCAGCAGGTCCAGGTCGATGCGGCCGACCAGCGGGTGGTCCAGCTCGTTGACCTCGACGTTGAACTCCGCGACCGGGTAGGAGTCCCAGCGCTTGCCGAAGTCCGGGCTCACCGCCCGCAGCCGGTCGGCGATCTCGGCGAACCTCCGGTCGTTGCCGTTGCGGCCCGCCGAGGCGCGGAACTGGCCGAGCACGTTGCGCGCCGCGGACTCCCAGTCGACCAGCAGCTCGCGCACCGCGGTGTCGGTGAAGATCAGCCACAGCAGGTTGCGCTCGGCGGGCTCGACCTTCGCCGGGTCCAGCCACAGCTTCGCCTGCGCCGCGTTCCACGCCAGGATGTCGAGCCGCTGGTCGAAGACGTACGCGGGGTTGGGCATGAGGTTGTCCAGCACGCGCTGCACCAGCGCGGGCAGCTTGTCGCCGGGCGAGGGCTGCGCGGCCGCGCGTAAGCCCGCCAGCTCGAACAGGTGGCTGCGGTCGTCGTCGTCCAGCCGCAGCGCCGTCGCGAGCGCCTCGATGACCTGCCGCGACGACGGGATGTCCCGGCCCTGTTCCAGCCAGGTGTACCAGGTCAGGCCCACGCCGGAGAGCTGCGCGACCTCCTCGCGCCGCAGGCCCGGGGTGCGGCGCCGCCCGCCGCCCGCGGCCAGCCCGACGTCCTGCGGCTTGAGCCGTTCCCTCCTGGCCCGCAGGAACGCGCCGAGTTCTCGCTTCCGGTGATCTGTCATCGGGGTCTCTCCGCAGTCCGGCCGAGCGTTGTGCCACGGTCATCGTATTCGGGTCTCGCGCGGGGATGACCTGCGACGAGTGCCGGCGGCGGGGGAGTGGCGCCTCGGGTCGGGCCGGTCCCCGCCCGGTCTCGTGGCCGTGCGGCGACCCACCCGTCCGCCGTCTTGCGGGCGACACCTTCTCACACGTGGGGCGGGCTGTGGCCTCGTTCCGCACCTCGGACGCTGCGGTGGGGACTTCGGACTCCCGTCTCGGGAGGGTGGCGGGCGGGGCCGGCAGGCGGCCGATCACCGGACGTTCGGCGACCGCGGGTGATCACCGTGCGTGACGTGGGGCGTTGGTCCGCCGCACGTCCGATCCGGCAACCGCCCCGCCGGGTCGTCGCGCCGCCACGCCCGGGACGCACGCCGCGCCGACCGTCCTCTTGGGACGAGATCCGGCCACCGCGACCGCACGGTCCTCAGTGGACCGTCCGGGAGCGCCCTACGAACCGCTCAGGCACACCACGACGGACAGGTCCTCCCGCCCCACCACCTGCAACGCCATGTGCCGCACGGTCCGGACCCCCAGGGTGGGGTGCGCGATGCGCTTCTCCGCGGGCGCGCCCGAGCGGACCTCCTGGCGCGACCACCACGTGCCGATCGCGGGGTCGGCGTCGATCACCTCGGCGAGCAGCGCCTGGTACCGCGCGTCGCCGGGGTGCCGCGCGGCCATGGCGCGGAACTGCCCCAGCAGCGACCGGGCCTCCTCGGCCCAGTCGACCAGCCACTGCTTGGCCGCGGGCGCGGTCATGACCCACCGGAACAGGTTGCGGACCGGGGCGTGGCGGACCTCGGGCAGCCAGTCGGCCGCGGCGGCGTTGAACGCGCGCAGGTCCCAGTACCGGTCGAGCACCCACGCGGGCGTCGGCTCCAGCTCGTCGACCAGCCGGCGGAACGCGGGGTCCAGCTCGTCCGACGGCGCGGGCGTCGGCCCGGTCTCGGCGAAGCCGCCCAGGCGCAGCAGGTGGGCCGCTTCCACGACGCTGAGCTGGAGTGCCTTCGCCAGCGAGTCCAGCACCGCGCGGGACGCCTGGACCTTGCGCCCCTGCTCCAGGTACGTGTACCAGGTGGAGCTCACGCCCGCGAGCGCCGCGACCTCCTCCCGGCGCAGGCCGGGGGTGCGCCTGCGGCCGTGCACGGGCAGACCCGCCTGCTCGGGACCCAGGCGGCGTCGGCAGGCCCGGAGGAACTCGGCCAGTTCGTGCCGGTGAGCGTTCTCAGCCACACGTCCCACCTTAGGCCCTTCGGTGAATACGGAGTGCGAGCGGCCGGAGGCAGGAAGTGACAGTACCACTATCGTCACTGCTAGTAAGAACCACCACTGGCAGGTGACGGCCGCCCGGGAGAGAGTGGAAGCATGGGACTTGGCGGCGCGGAGGGCGGCAGCGCCCTCACGCTTCGCCTGAATGCCCGTGCGGTGTTCGGGCCGAGCGCGAATCGGCCCGAACACCGCTCGGGGTCACACGGCGGCGCCGGTGGGGTTCACCTGCGCCGAGGGCTCGAGCGGCTTGCGCCGCGGCGAGGCCCAGTTCTTCATGATCGGCTGTTCGACGAACTTGAACAGCATCCAGGACAACAGGATCGTGGCGCCGAACAGCAGCGCCAGCACGCCGAGGGCGGCCGGCGTGCTCCAGCTGCCGCCACCGAGCAACTGGTTGCCGTAGTAGAGCGTGAGCCGGTGCCACAGGTACAGCGCGAAGGAGATGTCGCCCAGCCAGACCATGGTCCGGCTGCGGAACGGCGACCACTTCCCCTCGACGTCGGCCGAGGCCACGGCCGCGATGAGCAGCGCCAGCGGCACGACCGTGGTCGCCACGAGGCGGAACTCCCACGGCAGCACGTGCGGGAGCAGGTAGCCGACGACCACCAGGCCCATCGCGGGCAGGATGCCCAGGTTGATCCACTTCTTCTTCAGCACGATCTGGGCGAGCAGCATGCCCAGGACGAAGTCCAGGACGCGCATGGGCGGCAGCACGTAGACGAACCAGAACTGCCACTCCGAGATGGGCGCGAAGAACGGCTTCGGCTCGCTCGGCAGCAGGTGCGCCGCGAACGGGACGAGCCAGACCACCGCCATGATGCCGATGGCCCACGCCCACAGCCGGCCCGCCGGGATCCTGCGCACGAGCTTGATCCAGAACGGGAACGACAGGTAGAACAACGCCTCGACCGACAGCGACCACGCGACCGGGTTGATGCTGACCTCCGTCGCCAGTGACGGCGACCAGGACTGCAGCAGGAACAGGTTGAGGATCGCGTCGCCCGCGTCCACCGCCACCCCGGTGGCCAGCAGCAGCACCAGTGCGATGACGTAGGTCACCAGGTGGTTGGGGTAGACCTTGAAGAAGCGGCGGCGCCAGAACCGGGTGGTGGTGTCGGTCGGCCTCGACGACCAGGTGAGCACGAAACCGCTCAGGATGAAGAAGAAACCGACACCGGTCCAGCCGCCCTGGCTGAAGATGCCCATGAAGACGCCCTGCGCCGTCGGATCGGCGAAGAGGTTCTCGTAGGCGGCGTGGAAGAAGAACACCATGCCGGCCGCGACGAAGCGCAAACCGGTCAGGGAGGGCAATCTGGACAACGCGTTCGATATCGGCTGAGATTTCTCAGCCGGTGTCGCGGTGAGTGACATCGCGAAAATTCCTCCGATTCGAGTGCGGGCCACGGGGGCCACGTCGAGCGGGAACACCACAGTGCGGAAAACACACCAACCGCCTCGCGATCAGTGAGCCGGGATGCGCGTGGGCGCATGCGAGCGGACATAGGCGAGCAGGCCGGCGAGGTCCACACCGACCTGCGGGAACGTGACGACCCGGTGGACGCCGGCGGCGGCGTAGGCGCGCAGCGCGTCCTCGCTGACGGGACCGCGCGGCGGCGTGACGGTGATCTCCAGCGGGCCGAGGTGCTCGGGCCGCCCGTGGCGGGCGGCCTGCTCCTCGATCTGCCGCACCAGCTCGGCGGCGGCCTGCGGGCTGGGCCCGAACCCGTACCAGCCCTGGCACCGGGTCGCGGCGAACCGCAGCGCGGCCGGCGTGTGGCCGCCCGCCACGACGGGGATGGGCCGCTGCACGGGCCGGGGGTGGGCGTCGACGTCCTGGAAGTCGACGTACTGGCCGTGGAACTCGGGCTTCTCGTCCTCCCAGAGCGTGCGCATGGCGGCCAGGTGCTCGCGGCCGCGGGCGGCCCGGGTGGCGAAGTCGATGCCGAACATGCGGGCCTGGTGCTCGATGTAGCCCATGCCGACGCCGAGGGTGAGCCGGCCGCCGGAGAGGTGGTCCAGCGACGACAGGGCCTTGGCGAGCACGATCGGGTTGCGCAGCGGCAGGATCAGGATGCCGGTGGCCAGGCGGATGCGGCTGGTGATGCCCGCCAGGAAGCTCAACGCCACCACGGGGTCGACCAGTTCGAGCTGGGCGCTCCACGGGCTGTGCGGGTCGGGCACGTTCGGCAGGAACGGGTGCTCGCCCATCCACAGCGACTCGTAACCCAGCTCCTCGGCCAGCATGGCGACCTCCGCGAGCGCGCCGGGCGGGACCGACGCGCCCTCGTTGAGCGAGAACAGGCCGATCTTGGGGTAGTCGACGGGCGGTTGGACGATCATGGTGGTGCCTTCCCTGGTGGTTCGGTGTGCCCGGGTCGGTGCTCCGGGGCCGGGAGGAAGCGCGGCCCGGTGGGACCGCCGGTGGCGTCTCCCACCGGGCCGCGCTGCTCGACAGGTGCCCGGTCGGGCGGGTCAGTCGGCGACGGCGGGCGTCGCCGGGACGGCCGCGGTCGCCTTGGTGCGGTTGGCCACCATCACGAACAGGCCGGCCGCGACGGCCAGCAGGCCGCACAGCAGCAACGAGAACCGGTAGCCCGACAGCAGGGCCTCCGTGGAGGCGTCCGCCACCGCGACACCGTCGGGCAGGACGCCCGCGGTCTTGGCCACGGCGATCGCGGCGAACACCGCGACGCCCAGGGCCGAGCCCATCTGCTGCGAGGTGTTGAACAGACCGCCCGCGAGGCCCTGCCGGTCGTTCGGCACGCCCGCGGTCGCCGAGATGATGATCATGACGACGGCGGTGATGTTGCCGAAGCCGATCAGCGCGGTGCCGACCAGCACCACCGCGAGGCCCGTGCCGCCCGACGGCAGCGTGGCCACCACCAGCGACCCGGCCGCCTGGCAGACCACGCCGAGCACCATCGTCACCTTCGGCCCGAGCTTGCCCGCGATCTTGCCGACCACGAAGCCCGCCAGCATCGCCGTGAGGCCCAGCACCGAGAACGTCAGGCCGGTGCGCAGCGGCGTGTAGTGCTCGATCACCTGGAGGTACAGCGTGAGCACGTAGGTCGAGCCGACGAACGCGCCGATCAGCGCGAGGTTGGTCAGGTTCGCGATCACCAGCGCGCGCAGCTTGAAGATGCTCAGCGGCACGAGCGGGTGGGCGGCGCGGTTCTCGATCAGCACGAACGCCACCAGCAGCACGGCGGCCAGGGCGAACGCGCCCAGCGTCGTGCCGCCGAGCCAGCCGTCGGTGTTGGCCACGGACAGCGCGTAGACCAGGCTGATCAGCGCGATGGTCACGGTGATCGCGCCCGGCATGTCCAGCTTGGTGCGCTGGGTGGCGGCGCTCGACTTGGCGATGAACACGACGGCGGCGATGCCGGTGACCAGGCCGATGGGCACGTTGATGAAGAAGACCCAGCGCCAGTTGAGCAGGTCGGTGAGGACGCCGCCGGCGATGACGCCGCAGACGAAGCCGAGCGAGAGCACCGCGCCCCAGACGCCGAGCGCGCGGTTGCGCGCCGGGCCTTCGGCGAACGAGGTGGTGAGCAGCGCCAGCGCGGCGGGCGCGACGAGCGCGGCGGCCAGGCCCTGCACGCCGCGCAGGACGACGAGCTGGATGGCGTCCTGCGCGAAGCCCGCCAGCAGCGAGGCGATGCCGAACACCAGCAGGCCGATGATGAACGCCTTGCGCTGGCCGTAGAGGTCGGCGATCCGACCGCCGAGCAGCAGGCACCCGCCGAAGGTCAGCGCGTAGGCGCTGACGACCCACTGGAGGTCGTTGACCGAGAAGCCGAGGTCGGCCTGGATCGTCGGCAGGGCGACGTTGGTGATGGAGAAGTCGAGGACGATCATGAACTGGGCGGCGCAGAGCAGCAGGAGGACGAGCCCGCCACGCTTGGTGCTGCCGGAGGCGCCTTCGGCCGACGGGTGCTGGGACGGCACCTCCGCCGGCTCCCCCGTCCGCGGTTCAGCTGTACTGGACAACGTCATGCTCCCTTGATTAGCACCGGATTGCGCGTCAACTATCGATAAGCGCGGTGGAGCCAGCCAGAGCAGCAGCTTTACCAGTAGTCCAGTTACCAGGTTGAGGTCACCGAGAGCGATCGCTCATGTGCTCAGGAATACCTGCGCCCCTACACTTAACGTATTCGCCGCCCTCGTGGAACATCGCCGGCCGGAAATCACCCGACTTTCCGAGTGAAGATCACCTCCCGGGGTGATCCCCCGAACCGGACGAACCCGGCTTTCTCGACGACCGACAGCCCCAACGAAGACCGCGCCGCCCCGGTTCCCGCGGCCCGTCGGAGGGGTGCGGGTCGCGCGGGTGCGCCTGCGGTTCCGGGCTCCGCGCCGGGGCGGTCGTGCGCGCGGCTCGTCGGACACGCGGGGCGGGGCGGGCGGCTGCGGCCCGGACGTCGCGCCGAGCCGTGTCCGCCGGCGGTCGGTCGGGGACGCGGACACGGCGGGGTCGCGGCGCGGGTGGCCGGGCGCGAGGGGCGAGGGTCGCCGGGCGCGGTGAGGGGTGCGGGTGGGAGCCGGCCGGAAGGCGGCGTCGGTGGCTGTGATCCTTCCCCTTGCGCGATCCCGTAGCGGCGGCGCGGGGATCGGGTCCGCGCGGCTTCCCGCGCCCCGCCGCGGCTGCTACACGCGCACGCGCGCAGAGGGATTCGGTGCGAACCCGTGTCCCGACAGGCGTTCCCGGCGCGTCTCAGCGCAGTTGCCACAGTGGACTCGGGCTCGTTGTCCGGTCCCGGACCGCTGGGCAGGCTGGTCGTGCCCAGTACAGTCGGCACCGGAGGAAATCCCGTGACCACAACCGATCCGCTGCGGGTCGAGGAGCAGAACGTCCTCGCCATCCGCACGCTCAACGACATCGTGAACGAGCGCCGCTACGACGACATGGACGTGCTGTTCACGCCCGACTTCGTCGACAACAACCCGGCGTGGAGCGTCCGCGACGTGGCCGAGCTGAAGACGCTGCTCGCCGAGGCGCACGAGGCGATGGCGTTCACCTCCCACCACGACCAGATCTACCCGGCCGGCGACGACAAGGTCGTCATCCACATCACCTTCACCGGGCGGTTCGTGAAGGACTTCCTCGGCCAGCGCGCCACCGGCGAGCCGATCACCTGGACCAGCATCGAGGTCTACCGCTTCGAGCACGGCAGGATCGCCGAGCGCTGGGTCCAGGCCGACACCGCCGGCCTGCTCCGCCAGCTCGGGGTGCCGCTGCCGTGACCACGTCCGTGAAGGGGATCACCATGGTGACGTTCCTGCTGCACATCACCGTCAAGCCCGAGCACCAGGGCGAGGCCCTGCGCACGCTCGCCGAGATCCAGCGGCTGTCCCTGCAGGACGAGGGCTGCGTGGACTTCATCTGGCTGCGCCACGAGGAGGACGTGAACAAGTTCACCCTCTTCGAGCGCTGGGAGAGCCAGAAGCATCTGGACGACCACCTCGCGAAGATCATCCCCGTCTGGGAGGAGTTCGCCCCGTGCCTCGCGGGCGACCCCGTCTCCCAGAGCGTCCGGGCGGTCACCGAGCTGGCCTGACCGCGGCCGGTCGCGAGTCGAACGAAGGAGAACACCGTTGAAGGACCGCACTTTCCTGGTCACCGGGGCCACCGACGGCCTCGGCCTCGACCTCGCGAAGAGGCTCGCCGCGACCGGGGCGACCGTGCTCGTCCACGGTCGTGACGCGCAACGCCTGGCCGACGCGGCGCGCGACGTGGGCGGGGACGTGCGGACCTACCTGGCGGACTTCGCCGACCTCGACCAGGTCCGGGCGATGGCCGCACGCCTGGCCGAGGACGGCGTGCGGCTCGACGTGCTGATCAACAACGCCGGGATGGGCGCGGGCCGCCGCGACGACCGGCGCCTGGAGAACGGAGCGGGCCACGAGCTGCGGTTCGCGGTGAACCACCTCGCCCCGTTCCTGCTCACCAGGTTGCTGCTCCCGCTGCTGTCACCGGGCGCGCGGATCGTCACCGTCGCGTCGGCCGGGCAGTCCCCGATCGACTTCGACGACGTGATGCTGCACCGGGGGTACGAGCCGCTGCGCGCCTATCGGCAGAGCAAACTGGCGCAGATCGCGACCTGCTTCGAGCTGGCCGAGCGGCTCGACCCGGCGCAGGCGACCGTGAACAGCCTGCACCCGGCGTCGTTGATGGGCACCAAGATGGTCTACGAGACCTTCGGCTACACCATGAGCACCGTGGCGGAGGGCTCCGAGGCGACGTTGCGCCTCGCGCTCTCCGACGACCTCGCCGGGATCACCGGACGCTACTACGACGGCGTCCGCGAAGCCCGCGCCCACGCGCAGTGCTACGACCCGTCCGCGCGGCGACGGCTGTGGCGGCTCAGCAGCGAGCTGGTGGGCCTGCCCGCGGACTGACGCCACGCGGAACGGGTCGCCTGCCGCCGACACGAAAGGCGATCCCATGAAGTGGTCCCATGTCGCACTCAATTGTCGCGACCTGGCAGCGACCGAGGAATTCTACACGCGCTGGTTCGGTTTCAAGCGCGCCCGTTCCTTCGACCTGGGTGACACGTCCATCGTGTTCCTCAAATCGGGGGACGTGTACCTGGAGCTGTTCGGCGGCGCCGCGGTGAACGCGGCCGGCGCGCCCACGCTGGTGGAGCGCGACGGCCCGGACGGCGTCGGCGCGGTGCGCCACCTGGCGTTCCAGGTGGACGACGTGGACGCCCTGCTCCGGCAGATGGGCGACGACGCGCGGGTCAACCTGGGCCCGCTCGACTTCGACGGCTTCATCCCGGGGTGGCGCAGCGCGTGGCTGACCGACCCCGACGGGGTCGTGGTCGAGGTGAGCCAGGGCTACCGCGACGAACTGTAGGAAATGCCGCACCCGGACCCGGCGTCGACCATGTCGACGCCGGGTCCAGTGCATTCCGGGCTACTACGTCGAATTTTCCGAGTGGTGCCGGGCTGATGGTTTCGTGGTTAATGCCGGGTCATTCTCGGATGGGTGGGCGGGGAGTGCCGAAAGCCCACGGAAAAAAGTCCGAGAGGTGGACCTGATGATGGATGACGCGACGGTGGGGAGACTGGTCGTCGACGACGTCTCCCCGGCGGTGTCGTCGGGGGCGAGGCCGGCCAAGGCCGTGGTCGGGCAGCACGTGCCGGTGCGGGCCGCGGTGTGGCGCGAGGGCCACGACGCGGTCGCCGCCACGGTGCGGTGGCGCGGCCCGGACGGCGCGTGGCGGAGCACCCGGATGCGCCTGGAAGACGCGGGCGCGGACCGCTGGTCCGCGGTGATCGTGCCGGACGCGGTGGGGGAGTGGGAGTTCCGGGTCGACGCGTGGTCGGACCCCTGGTCGACGTGGCTGCACGCGATCCGCGCCAAGACCGGCGCCGGCCAGGGCGCGGCCGAGCTGGCCAACGACCTGGAGCTGGGCGCGCGGCTGCTGGAACGCGCGGCGCTGGCCGGGGACGCGCGAAGCGTGCTGCTGCGCGACGCGGCGGTCCGGCTGCGCTCCGGGGCGCTCCCGCTGCCCGACCGGCTGGCGGCCGCCCTGGACGAGGCCGTGCTCGCCGAGATGCACGAGCACCCGGTGCGCGAGCTGGTCACCGAGGGCGTGCCGCACCGGCTGTGGGTGGACCGGCCGAAGGCCGCCTTCGGCTCCTGGTACGAGTTCTTCCCCCGCTCCACGGGCGGCGTGGACGCGCAGGGCCGGCCCGTGCACGGCACGTTCCGCACCGCGGCGCGGGAGCTGGACCGCATCGCCGCGATGGGGTTCGACGTGGTGTACCTGCCCCCGATCCACCCCATCGGCGAGATCAACCGCAAGGGCAAGGACAACACGCTCGTCGCGCTGGAGGGCGACGTCGGCTCGCCGTGGGCGATCGGCTCCGCCCACGGCGGCCACGACGCGATCCACCCCGAACTGGGCACGTTCGCCGACTTCGACGCGTTCGTGGCGCGGGCCGCCGAGCTGGGCATCGAGGTGGCGCTCGACCTGGCGCTGCAGTGCGCGCCCGACCACCCGTGGGTCGGGCAGCACCCCGACTGGTTCACCCGCCTGCCCGACGGCAGCGTGGCGTTCGCCGAGAACCCGCCCAAGAAGTACCAGGACATCTACCCGCTGAACTTCGACGACGACCCCAAGGGCCTCTACGCGGAGATCCTGCGCGTGGTCGACCTGTGGGTGGACCACGGGGTGCGCGTCTTCCGGGTCGACAACCCGCACACCAAGCCGCCGGACTTCTGGGCGTGGCTCATCGAGGAGGTGCACCGCGACCGGCCGGACGTGCTGTTCCTGGCCGAGGCGTTCACCCGGCCCGCGCGGCTGTACGGCCTGGCCCGGCTCGGCTTCACCCAGTCCTACACCTACTTCACCTGGCGCACGGACAAGGCCGAGCTGGAGGGCTTCGGCCGGGAGCTGGTCGAGCACGCGCACGAGGCGCGGCCGAACCTGTTCGTGAACACGCCGGACATCCTGCCGCGGCACCTCCAGGAGGGCGGGCCCGCGATGTTCGCCATCCGCGCCGCGCTGGCCGCGCTGCTGTCGCCGACGTGGGGCGTGTACTCCGGTTTCGAGCTGTACGAGAACGAGGCCGTCGCGCCCGGCAGCGAGGAGTACCGGCACTCGGAGAAGTACGAGCTGCGGCCCCGCGACTACGCCCGCGCACGGGCCGCCGGCGCGTCCCTGGAGCCGTGGCTGACCCTGCTCAACCGCGTCCGGCGCGCGCACCCGGCGCTGTGGTCCCTGGACGGCCTGACGTTCCACGCCGTCGACAACCCCGCGCTGGTGGCGTTCTCCAAGCGCGACCCGGCCACCGGCGACACCGTGCTCGCCGTGGTGACCCTCGACCCCGACCAGCCGCAGGAGGGCACGTTGACCCCCGACCTCGCCGCCCTGGGCGTGCCGCCCGCGTTCACCGCGCACGACGAGGTGACCGGCCAGACGTGGGACTGGGGCGCGCGCAACTACGTCCGGCTCGACCCCGCGCACGCGGTGGCGCACGTCGTGGCGGTGAGGGCCTGATGCCGCGCCGACTGCTGCCCAGCGGCGAGTCGCCGCTCGTCGCCACGCCCATCGGCGTGGAGCCGGAGTGGTACAAGTCCGCCGTCTTCTACGAGGTCCTGGTCCGGGCGTTCAGCGACAGCAACGGCGACGGGTCCGGCGACCTGCGCGGCCTGGCCGACCACCTGGACTACCTCCAGTGGCTCGGCGTGGACTGCCTGTGGCTGCCGCCGTTCTACGACTCGCCGCTGCGCGACGGCGGGTACGACATCCGCGACTTCCGGGCGCTGCTCGCGGAGTTCGGCACGATCGAGGACTTCGTCCACCTGCTGGACGAGGCGCACCGGCGCGGCATCCGGGTGATCACGGACCTGGTGCTCAACCACACGTCGGACTCGCACCGCTGGTTCCAGGAGTCGCGCCGCGACCCCGACGGGCCGTACGGCGACTTCTACGTGTGGAGCGACGACGACTCGAAGTACGCCGACGCCCGCATCATCTTCGTGGACACCGAGTCGTCGAACTGGACCTACGACCCGGTGCGCGGGCAGTTCTACTGGCACCGGTTCTTCAGCCACCAGCCCGACCTCAACTACGACAACCCGGCCGTGCAGGAGGCGATGCTCGACGTCCTGCGGTTCTGGCTCGACCTCGGCATCGACGGCTTCCGGCTGGACGCCGTGCCGTACCTGTTCGAGCGCGAGGGCACCAACGGCGAGAACCTGCCGGAGACGCACGAGTTCCTGCGCCTGTGCCGCAAGGTCGTGGACGACGAGTACCCGGGCCGCGTGCTGCTGGCCGAGGCGAACCAGTGGCCCGCCGACGTGGTCCACTACTTCGGCGACCCGAGCGTCGGCGGCGACGAGTGCCACATGGCGTTCCACTTCCCGCTGATGCCGCGCATCTTCATGGCCGTGCGGCAGGAGTCGCGGGTGCCGATCTCGGAGGTCCTCGCGGCCACGCCGGAGATCCCGTCCGGCGCGCAGTGGGGCATCTTCCTGCGCAACCACGACGAGCTGACGCTCGAGATGGTGACCGACGAGGAACGCGACTACATGTACTCCCAGTACGCCAAGGACCCCCGGATGAAGGCCAACATCGGCATCCGGCGGCGGCTGGCCCCCCTGCTGGACAATGACCGCAACCAGCAGGAGCTGTTCACCGCCCTGCTGCTGTCGCTGCCCGGCTCGCCGGTGCTCTACTACGGCGACGAGATCGGCATGGGCGACAACATCTGGCTCGGCGACCGCGACGGCGTGCGCACCCCGATGCAGTGGACGCCCGACCGCAACGCCGGGTTCAGCGCGGGCGACCCCGGCCGGCTCTACCTGCCGGTGATCGCCGACCCGGTCTACGGGTACCAGAGCCTCAACGTCGAGGCGCAGATCGACAGCCCCGGCTCGCTGCTGCGCTGGACCAAGCGGATGATCGACGTCCGGCGCGGGCACACCGCGTTCGGGCTCGGCGGGTTCCGCGAGCTGCCGTCCGGCAACGCCGCCGTCATGACGTTCCTGCGCGAGCACGTGTCCGAGGACGGCCGCCAGGACATCGTGCTGTGCGTCAACAACCTGTCCCGGCACCCGCAGGCGGTCGAGCTGGACCTGCGCGAGTTCCGGGGGCACGAGCTGACCGAGCTGACCGGCGGGGTGGAGTTCCCGGTCATCGGCGTGGCGCCGTACCAGATCACGCTGCCCGGTCACGGTTTCTACTGGTTCGCGATCCACACGGAGGTGCCTGCGCGATGACCACTGCCACAACCGGACTGCCGGGCCTCGCGGAGTGGCTGCCGCGGCAGCGGTGGTTCCCGGCCGAGGACGCGGGGGAGGTCGCGGTCGAGCGCGTCGAGCCGTTCGCGGACGGCCCGGTGCGCGGCGTGATCGCCGTCGTGTCCACCGCGCACGGCCGGTTCCACGTGCCCGTGGGCGTGCGCGCCGACCTGCCCGCGGGCCTGGTCGACGCGGTGATCGGGTTCGCGGGCGGCGAGGCGCACTACGACGCGCTCGCCGACCCCGAGCTGGTGAGCCGCCTGTACGAGCTGGTGGCCCAGGCCGGGACCGCGGGCGCGGTGGCGTTCCGGCCCGAGCCGGGCGTGGACCTGCCGGAGCGGGCGGGCGACGTGCGGCCGATGGGCGTGGAGCAGTCCAACACGTCGCTGGTGATCGGCGGGCACAGCGTGCTCAAGGTGTTCCGGCGGGTGTGGCCGGGGGAGAACCCCGACCTCGCCCTGCACCGGGTGCTGCGCGACAGCCTGTACGTGCCCCGGCTGCTCGGCTCGATCACCCTCGACGGCACCGACACGCTCGGCCTGGTCGAGTCCTTCGTGGACGGTGGCGTGGAGGGCTGGGAGGCCGCCCGCGCCGACCTCGGGCACACGCTCACCGGCACGCCCCGCGAGCTGGACCTCGTCGGGGAGCTGAGCCGCCTCGGCGTGGCCGTCGCCGCCGTGCACAGCGACCTGGGCCGAGCCCTCGGCGCCGCGCCCGCGGACCACGGGGCGCTGGCCGACCGGTTCCTGACCCGCCTGGCCGAGACCCTGGAGCTGGCCCCGACGCTGCGGCCGTACGCCGCGGCGCTGCGGGTGGCGCTGGGCGAGCGGGTCCGCGCGGCCGAGCCCGGCGAGGTGCAGCGCGTCCACGGCGACCTGCACCTGGGCCAGGTGCTGCGCAGCAACGGCCGCTGGGTGCTGCTGGACTTCGAGGGCGAGCCGTCCGCGCCGCCCGCCGAGCGGTCCCTCCCGGACTCGCCGCTGCGCGACGTGGCCGGGATGCTGCGCTCGCTGGACTACGTGGCCGGGCACCACCGGCTGACCGCGACGAACTGGACGGTGGAGGACGAGCGGCGCGCCCGGCACTGGGCGCACGACGCGCAACGCGCGTTCCTCGCCGGGTACGCCAGCGAGTCCGGCGTCGACCTGCGGGCCGCCGGCGCGCTGCTGCGCGCCTACCAGCTCGACAAGGCGCTGTACGAGGTGCGGTACGAGGCGGCGAACCGGCCGGACTGGCTGCCGGTGCCGCTGCGGGCCGTGCGGGCGCTGGTCGGCGGGGCGTCGTGACGGCCGTCGTCACGCCGGCGCTCACCGACCTGGACCGCCACCTGGTCGCCGAGGGGCGGCACGAGCGGCTGTGGGAGGTGCTGGGGGCGCACGTCGTCGATGACGGCGTGCGCTTCGCCCTCTGGGCGCCCGGCGCGCGTGCGGTGCGGGTGTGCGGCGAGTGGGGCGAGGCGGACCTGGCGCGCGACCCGCTGATCGCGGTGTGGCAGGCCGTCGTGCCCGGCGCGCGGGCGGGCCACCGCTACCGGTTCCGGATCCTGGGCGAGGACGGCACGTGGCGCGACAAGGCCGACCCGATGGCGTTCCGCACCACGCCGCCGCCCGCGGTGGAGTCCGTGGTGGCGCGCTCGCGGCATCGGTGGACCGACGGCGCGTGGCGGCACCGGCCCGACCGGATCAGCGTGTACGAGGTGCACCTGGGCTCCTGGCGGGCCGGCCTGGGCTACCGGGAGGTGGCCGAGCAGCTCGCCGACCACGTCGCCGGGCTGGGTTTCACGCACGTGGAGCTGCTGCCGCTGGCCGAGCACCCGTACGGCGGCTCCTGGGGCTACCAGGTGACGTCGTACTACGCGCCGACCGCCCGGCACGGCGGCCCGGACGACCTGCGGCACCTGGTGGACGTGCTGCACCGGCGCGGCATCGGCGTGATTTTGGACTGGGTGCCCGCGCACTTCCCCAAGGACGAGTGGGCGCTGGGGCGGCTGACCGGCGTGCCGGTGTACGAGCACCCCGACCCGCGCCGGGGCGAGCACCCCGACTGGGGCACCTACGTGTTCGACTTCGGCCGGCCCGAGGTGCGCAACTTCCTGCTGGCCAACGCGCTGTACTGGCTGGAGGAGTTCCACGTGGACGGTCTGCGGGTGGACGCGGTGTCGTCCATGCTCTACCGCGACTACTCGCGCGGTCCGGGGGAGTGGGAGCCCAACGAGTTCGGCGGCAACGAGAACCTGGAGGCCGTGGCGTTCCTGCGGGAGCTGACCGCGACCGTGGGCCGGTTGCACCCGGACGCGCTGCTGATCGCCGAGGAGTCCACCACGTGGCCGGGCGTCACGTCGTCGTCCGGCCTGGGCTTCGACCGCAAGTGGAACCTCGGCTGGATGCACGACACCCTGCGGTACTTCCGCGACGGCGACTACGACCGGCTCACGCTGCCCGCCCGGTACGCGTGGAGCGAGCGCTACCTGCTGCCCCTCTCGCACGACGAGGTCGTGCACGGCAAGGGCTCGCTGATCGCCAAGACCGGCGGCGCGGCGGGCCTGCGCGTGCTGCTCGCGCACATGTGGGCCCACCCCGGCGGCCAGGTGCTGTTCATGGGCGGCGAGCTGGGCCAGCCGCACGAGTGGGCCGACCACCGGGAGCTGGCCTGGGACCTGCTGGACGACCCCGTGCACGCCGGCCTGTGCCGGCTGGTGGCCGCGCTGAACCGGGCGCAGGCCGCGCACCCGGCGCTGTACTCGTCCGACGACCGGCCGGACGGCTTCCGGTGGCTGGTGGACGACGACCCCGAGCGCGCGGTCGTGGCGTACGCGCGGTGCGCGCCCGGCGCGCCCGAGGTGGTGTGCGTGGCGAACTTCGGCGACCGGGCCCGTCCGGGCTTCCGGTTGCCGCTGCCGTCCGCCGGGGTCTGGCGGGTGCTGCTGCACACCGAGGACCCGGAGTTCGGCGGCGCCGGCGGCCCGGAGGCGGTCGTGGCCGTGCCGGACGACGGGCGGCCGGTGGCGGAGCTGGCGCTCGCCGCCCGGTCCGCGGTCTGGCTCGTCCGGGCCTGAGCACGCGACAAGGGGCTCGCAGGACGCCGCCGTCCTGCGAGCCCCTTCTCCGTGCGCGTGATCAGCTCGCCCGGCGGCGGTCGGCCAGGGCGGCGAACAGGCCCGCCGCGACGGCCAGCAGGCCGCACAGCAGCAACGAGAACCGGTAGCCCGACAGCAGCGCGGCCGCGGGCGCGTCGGCCACGGACGCGCCCGCCGGCAGCTCGCCCGCGGTGCGGCCCACCGCGAGGGCGGCGAACAGCGCCACGCCGAGCGCGGAGCCGAGCTGCTGCGAGGTGTTGAACAGGCCGCCCGCGAGGCCCTGCCGGTCGTCGGGCACGCCCGCGGTCGCCGAGATGATGATCATGACGACGGCGGTGATGTTGCCGAACCCGACCAGGGCCGTGCCGACGAGCACCGCGGCCAACCCCGCCGCGCCGGCCGGCAACGTGGCCACCACCAGCGAGCCGACCGCCTGCGCGGCCACGCCGAGCACCATGGTGGCGCGGGAGCCGATCTTCGCCGAGATCCGCCCGGCGACGAACCCGGCGAGCATGGCGGTCAGGCCGAGCACCGAGAACGTCAGGCCCGTGCGCAGCGGCGTGTACCGCTCGATGACCTGGAGGTACAGCGTGACGATGTAGGTCGAGCCGACGAACGCGCCGATCAGCGCCAGGTTCGTCACGTTGGCGACCACCAGGGCGCGGAGCCTGAAGATGCCCAGCGGCACGAGCGGGTGCGGCGCCTTGTTCTCGATGAGCACGAACGCCACCAGCAGCACGGCCGACAACCCGAACGCGGTCAGCGTCGTCGCGCCGAGCCAGCCGTGCGTGTGCGCCACGGACAGCCCGTAGACGAGGCTGATCAGCGCCACCGTGACCGTGACCGCGCCGGGCAGGTCGAGCCGGACGCGGGTGGCGGGCCGGGCGACCTCCGCGATGAACACGACGGCGGCGATGCCGGTGACCAGGCCGATGGGCACGTTGATGAAGAAGACCCAGCGCCAGTTGAGCAGGTCGGTGAGGACGCCGCCGGCGATGACGCCGCAGACGAAGCCGAGCGAGAGCACCGCGCCCCAGACGCCGAGCGCCCGGTTGCGCGCCGGGCCCTCCGGGAACGAGGTGGTCAGCAACGCCAGCGCGGCCGGCGCCACGAACGCGGCGGCCAGGCCCTGCGCACCCCGCAGCACGACCAGCTGCACGGCGTCCTGCGCGAAGCCGGCGAACAGCGAGGCGATGCCGAACACCAGCAGCCCGGCGATGAACAGCCGCCGCTGCCCGTGCAGGTCGGCGACCCGCCCGCCGAGCAGCAGGCAGCCGCCGAAGGTCAGCGCGTACGCGCTGACCACCCATTGCAGGTCGTTGACCGGGAAACCGAGGTCGGTCTGGATCGTCGGCAGGGCGACGTTGGTGATGGAGAAGTCGAGGACGATCATGAACTGGGCGGCGCACAACAGCAGCAGGACCAGCCCGCTGCGCGCCCCGCCGGCGACCGGCTGACCGGCCCGCGTTTCGGCTGCACTGGACAACGTCGAACTCCCTCGGACGGATTGGAGAGCGGATTGCAGCTCCACTGTCCTGATCGCGGGCGAACCGATCCAGAGGTGCGGCCGTGCGGATGGGAAAATGCGCGCGGCTGTCGGGAGTTAACGTATTCGGCGGGTGTTCGGAATAGCGTCGGAAAATGGCCGGGCGGACGGGACGTAGGGTGTCACCGTGCCCAGGCCCCGGATCGTGACCGCCGTGCCGGTCGCCCTGCTCCTGCTCGCGATCGGGTTCGTCCTCGACGCGGTCACCATCGTGCACACGTTCGCCGACACCGACGAGGTCTTCGCGCTCGCGGGCACGAAGGACGACTCGATGAACGCCTCGCTCGCCGTCATGATCACCTGGGTGATCGACGCCGCCTCGCTGGTCGTCATGGCCGGGTCGGCGGTCCTGCTGTCGTTCGCCGTGGTCGCCCTGTTCGACGGTCGGCCGTCGGGCCGGGTGCTCGCGCTGGTGGGCGTCGTGCCGCACGTGCTCTACACGGCGTTCTCGCTGACCCGGATCGGCTGGCGGGACCGGGCCGCGCTCGACCCGAACGACCTGAGCGCCTACTTCGACCCCGCCACCACGCCGTGGTTCGTCCGGTTCGCCGACCTCGCGGCGGTGCCGTTCGGCTTCGCGGGCGCGACGGCCGCGCTGGTGCTGCTCCTGCTGCCCGCGACCCGGCGGTGGGTCGAGCGCGGTCGGGTGGCGGACGCGGGGACGTGACGGGGCGGGAGGTCGGGCACCACCACCGCGTCGCCGAACCCGGCGGACGCCAGCTCGGCCCGCACCCGGCCGGTGTCCACCGACGCCGCGGTGAACTCCAGCATCCGCCCGC
>NZ_JBSGBG010000027.1:0-121664 GCF_053601135.1 Actinosynnema sp. NPDC004786
TAGGTGAAGTCCTTGAGCGAGACCCAGCCCGACCTCGGGTTCGCCAGCACACCCGACGACGACCAGCGGTAGGTCGACGGCAGCGAACACCCGCCGGGCGTCGTGGTCGTAGTGGTGGTCGATGTCGTCGTGCTCGTCGTTGTCGACGATGTCGTCGTGGTCGTGGTCGTGCTACCGGTGCACGTCACGCCGTTCAAAGCGAAGGTCGTCGGAACCGGGTTGCTGCCCGTCCACGACCCGTTGAAACCGAACGACGCCGAGCCGCCGGTGGGGATCGAGCCGTTGTAGTCCACGTTCTTCGCGGTCACCGCCGAACCGCTCTGCGTCACCGACGCGCTCCACGGCTGCGTCACCGTCTGGCCCGCGCCGAACGACCACGTCAACGTCCACCCGTTCAGCGGGTCGCCCAGGTTCGTGATCGACACGTTGGCGCTGAACCCGCCTTGCCACTGCGACGCCACGGCGTAGTTCACCGAACACCCCGCAGCCGCGGCGCCCGCCGGCATCGCCACGAGCACCGCGCTCGAAGCCAGCACCACGGCGCTCACCGCCGCGGCGCCGACATGAGCCGCTCTGAACCTTGTCATGAAGCTGCGTCGTTGCACGGACATGACGTCTCCTTCGTGGACGTTGCGCAGGTCGATCGGGATCGGCCCGTCGGGCTCGGGATGCCGGGGGCACGGGTGATCGCCCGAGTGCGCGGCTCCGGGTGGACGCCGGTTCGCCGTTCGTGCCCGAGGTTGATCGACCGTGAAGCACCGTGCCACCCGCCGAGTCCGAGGAAGATCAGGTACAGCGTCCGGGACGTCGGCTTCAAGATCGTGCGCTCGGCGTCCCCAGCGCACGGTCGCCGCAGCTCGGCGTTCCCGGCCGACCCTGGCGGCCCGGCCCGAATGTTTCGGGCGAAGCCCTTTACCTTTCGGTCAATGTAGCCACCCGAGCGCACAGCGTCAACGAGCTAGTGGCCTCTGGATGTGAGCGCTAACGGCAAGAGCGGTTCGTGGGGCATCCATCGAATGATGTCGAATTCGCAGTACAGGCGCGGTCTTTCACGGCTGATTGGGCTCTACCCGTGGCCTGGGGTGCCTGCCACCGCCGCTGCGTGTTAGCGCAAACAACCGTGCTGGAACAGCGTTGCCGCCGGCGGCGACACGGCCGGGCGCGGGAAACGGTGGGTGTGGAGCAGGTGAGGTGACTGGTGGACCTCACGTGCCGTGCTCACGGCTGATGGGTGCCGACACACGCGCCACGGGATTCGCGCCGGACCCCTCCGGTCGCTGCCGCCCGGCGACGGGCGCGAGCGGTCGTCGTAAGACTCTTCGTGTGGCTCGCCACCGCAGGGCTCGCTACCGTCGACGGCAGGGGATTGCCCAGCGGAGGGATACGCGATGTCCGCACATGCTTCCCGACTCGGGCACGCGGCAGGACCGCGTGGTCACGATCAAGCGGTTCGAGGTGGGCGTGAATGACGTGCACCGTCGCGCACTCGCGGGTGCAGCGCTCCAAGATGGACGGAGCCGCCGACCACCACCGGCCGGTCGGTCCCCCCGGGACGTCGCCGTCGTGACATCGGGCGGAGGAAGGGCGGCATCGTGGACGTGAGCGAGCACAAGTCGTGGGCGCGGTTGAGCACCGGCCGGCGGTGGGCCGTCGTGGTGGCGGGTGTGGTCGAGGTCGCGCTCGCGGGTGCCGCGTGGACGGACCTGGCCCGCCGCCCCGCCGCGGAGGTCAACGGCGGCAAGAAGTGGTGGGCGTTGGCGATCGCGGTGAACTTCGTCGGCCCGCTGGCCTACTTCCGCTGGGGCCGCAAGCGGCGCTGAGCCGGTCAGGTCGCCGGCCGGTCGCGCACCACGTGGCGGATCATCGGCCCGCTGCTCGCCTCGATGACGGCGCCGATCGGGGCGTCGGCCCGGACGCGCATCGTGACGCTGCCGTGGTAGGTGCCGGGGGACAGGGGTCCGTCGTAGACGACGCTGACGGTCGGCCCGCCCTGCGCTTCGGGGGAGTAGTAGCCGTCCGGTCGGACGACGACGAAATCGAGCAACGGCGACAGGCGCACGTCGCGCAGGCAGCCCAGCACGTCGCCGTCGACGACTCGGATGTCGACCTGGTAGATGATCACCTGTCCGCGTGACACGGAGGTGCCGTCGGGTGGCAGCGCGCTGAACCGCCCGCCTTCGCACGTCCCGGTGTTGTCCTGCGCCGTCGCCGTCGGGGGAGCGAGCAGGCCCGCCCCGAGCGCCAGGGCGACCGCGGCCACCGCCCGTCGGACCCCGTGCCTCGATGTGCGCATCGCTCCTCCGGTTCCTCGTCGGTTGACTGGGTTCTCCGCTGACGATGACGCGGTGGCCGAGGAGGCGCGAGTTGACGTTCACCCGCGGTGCCGGGCACGAAGGGCGGACGCCGTGCCGGGCGGAGGTGGTGGAGGGCCGCGCCGCACGACAAGCCGCGCCGCACGGCAAGCCGCGCCGCACGACAAGCCGCGGTTCCCGATGCCGGGGGTCGGTGGCGGGCGGCACGCGGCCGGCGTCGGGATGAGGTCGGGGGCGAGTCGGAACCGTGGTGCGGCGACGGCGCGGTGAGCACGTCGGCCACCCGGGCTACCGCCGCCCCGAGACCTCGACCACGCTCCTGTTCGTTCACCCGATCGAACCACTGCGCGCCCCACTGCGCGGCCCGGCGAGGCGGGCGCGCACGGGCGAAGGTCCCGATCGACCGGGGAACCCCTGGGCCTGCCGTCGGCGGACGGCTGTCTCGTCCCTCACACCCCTGGAATTCCGCCCGAAAGGGCAACGTGGCAGCTCGGCGCGTCGGCGACCGCGAGCGGAACCGGAAGATCGCTCGCGTTCACAGGATCGTCGCGGGCGCGGGGGGTGTGCGGCAGTGGATCCCTCTGGATACTGAAAGGGATGGAATCACTGTGGGTTACCTGTGGTTCGGCCGAGCGTGACCGGTTTCGAGGAGTGTGCCGTGAGTGAGGGGCGGCGCTGTGGGGACGTTCACGAGGGGGCCGGGATGGCGCATTCGGCGGGTCGGCCGTGGTCTCGGCGGAGTAGGGACGCTCCGCTGTTCGAGGCGTTCCTGCCTTTGGGGCACCGGACGTCGGTAGCCGTGAGGCACGGCGACGCGGCTTCCGGGGCGGTGTGCGCGGCCGAGCGGGCGCTGCGCCTGCTGGTGGCCGGGCGGGACTGGGGCGGCGCGGTGCGGTGCGCCGAAGAGGCGCTGGAGGACGAGGCTTGTCGGAGCCGTGAGGTGTGCGTCGCACGGGCGCTGTCGACGTTGATCTACGGCGGTGAGCTGGTCGCCGCCGACGCCCACAGCCTGCTCAACGCCGACCGGCCCGAGGTCTCCGGGGTGGTGGCGTTGCTCCAGGCGCGTATCGCGCGGTTGTTCGGCGACGTGGAGCGCGCGCACGCGTTGCTGGAGCCGTTGATGTCGGCCGACACGCCGTTGGAGACCCGGATGGTCGCGGTCGGGTGGGCGGTGGAGCTGCTGGCCGAGTGCGGCGACGTGGACGGCGCCCGGGCGCTGGCCCGGGAGCGCCGGATGGACGAGGCGCTGGACTCCGGGGTCGGGTGCCGTCCGGTGCTGCTCGCCACCCGCGGGGCGGTGGCCATGGCGGAGGGGCGGCCGGGGCCGGCCGTGACCGAGTACCTGACGTGCGGCCAGGACCTGATCGCGCGTGGCGTGGCCAACCCGGCGGTGGTGCCGTGGCGCAGCGAGGCGGCGCTGGCGGCGTTCGCGGCGGGGCGCGACGACCTCGCCGTGGCGTTGGCCCGCCAGGAGTACGAGGCCGCGGTGCTGTGGGGCGAGTCGCGCACGGTCGGGCGCGCGTTGTGCGCCCTGGCCGTCGTGGACGCCGACGGCCACGAGCTGGAGCGGCTCCGCGAGGCCGTGCAGCTGCTGGAGCTGGCGCAGGCGTGGCCCGAGCTGGGGCGGGCGCAGCACGAGCTGGGCGTGCGGCTGGCCGCGCGCGGTGACGTGGTGGCGGCCCGGCAGCGGCTGCAGTGCGCGTCCTCGCTGGCCCGGCGGACCGGCAACCCGCACCGGGCGCAGTCGGCCGAGCGGGCGCTCTCCGCCGTCGCCGCGCCGCCGCGGCGGCCCGCGCTGACCCGTCAGCAGGCGCGCATCGCCCAACTCGTGGTCGCGGGCTACTCCAACCGGGAGATCGCCACGAAACTGTTTCTGGCGCTGCGCACGGTCGAGTTCCACCTTTCCAACACCTACGAAAAACTGGGCGTCACCGGGCGTGACGAGCTGCGTGCCGCACTGGAACAGCTGGGGTGAAGGCGGTGCCCCGGCCGTCGCGCGGCCATTCGGCGACGCGCCCCGGTGACTTGGATCACAAGGCGTCGGCGGCGAGTTTGCGGGTGGACCGTAGTATCCGGGGGCGGCCCTTGTCGGTCCGGAAGACACCGTGCCAGCATCAATCCCGTAGGAATGAGTCGGGTCCCCGGACGACACTTCCGACCAGAAGTCCGGATCGGGACCGCGGCACTGATCGCGAATGCGACGAAGGGTTTGGTGTGCCATGCCCGGAGAACCCGATCTGGTCACCCAGCTGAAAGCGCTTACCGAGCGCGTCCACGAGTTGGAGCAGGTGCGCGCGCTGCACGAATTGCGCAACCGGCTGCCCCGGCTGGTGAACGAGGACGCGTGGGACCGCGTCGGCGAGCTGTTCACCGAGGACGCCCACCTCGACTACGGCGAGGTGGGGCGGGCCGACGGCCGCGCGGCCATCGCGGCGTACTTCGCCGGGCTGCCCGCGCGGATCGAGGCGGACAACCCGGTGGCGTCCGGGGTGCTGGTCAAGCAGTTCGTGCACGGGCACGACGTGGAGGTCGACGGGGACCGGGCGACCGGCGTGTGCTTCTTCGAGGAGAAGGTCGTCTTCGACAAGGAGACGTACCTGGTCGCGGGCCGGTTCGCCGACGAGTACGCGCTGGTGGACGGCCGCTGGCTGTTCGACCGGATCACGCTCACGCCGTTCTGGGTGATCCCGTACGACCGCGGCCACGGCCGCTAGCCGCCACCGCCGGCCGCCACCGCACCAGGGGAGGGTCCATGCTCCAGCAGAACACCACCAAGCGGATCGGCTACTGGCTGCTCCTGCTGCACCAGGCGTTCGACGCCGCCACCACGACCGCCCTGCGGGACGTGGGCCTCAACCGCAGGCAGTGGCAGGTGCTGCACGCCATCCACATCGGCGTGCGCACGGTGCCCGAGATCGACGAGGCGTTCGCGCCGTTCCTCGTCGCGGACCGCGAGCGGTCCTACCGCCCGGTCGTGGAGGATTTCGCCGCCCGCGGCTGGGCCCGGTTGGACGGCGACGCGATCACGTCCACCGACGCCGGCGCCGCGGCGCACGCGAGGGCCGAGGTGCTGGTCAACGCGCACGCCGAGAAGCAGTTGCGCGGTATCACGCAGGACGAGTTCCTCGCGGCCAACGACGTGCTGCGGCGGATCGCGGAGAACATGCGGGAGAACGGTTCCGCCTGAGCGTCCGCGCTCATTTCCCCCGAATTCTTTTCGGGGGCGGTCGAACCTGCCCGGGCACGGTCGTGGTTCGAAACGGGATGGGGGTCCAACCGTGCGAAAAGTGCTCATCGCCAATCGCGGCGAGATCGCGGTGCGCGTCGCCCGCGCGTGCCGCGACGAAGGACTGAAAAGCGTCGCGGTCTACGCCGAACCCGACCGGGACGCACCGCACGTGCGCCTGGCCGACGAAGCCTTCGCGCTGGGCGGCGACACACCGGCGACGAGCTACCTCGACATCGACAAGGTGCTCGCCGCCGCACGGGAGTCGGGCGCGGACGCCGTGCACCCCGGCTACGGCTTCCTGTCCGAGAACGCGGCGTTCGCCCAGGCCGTCCTGGACGCCGGCCTGACCTGGATCGGGCCGTCGCCGGAGGCGATCCGGGCGCTCGGCGACAAGGTGCGGGCCCGGCGCATCGCCCGCGAGGTGGGCGCGCCGCTGGTCGCGGGCACCCCCGCGCCGATCACCGGCGCGGACGAGGCGGTCGCGTTCGCCGACGAGCACGGGCTGCCGATCGCGATCAAGGCGGCGTTCGGCGGCGGCGGACGCGGCCTGAAGGTGGCCCGGACCCGCGCGGAGATCCCCGAGCTGTACGAGTCGGCGGTGCGCGAGGCCACCGCCGCGTTCGGCCGGGGCGAGTGCTTCGTGGAGCGCTACCTGGACCGGCCGCGGCACGTGGAGACGCAGTGCCTGGCCGACCGGCACGGCACCGTCGTGGTGGTCTCCACCCGGGACTGCTCCCTGCAGCGCCGCCACCAGAAGCTGGTCGAGGAGGCGCCCGCGCCGTTCCTCACCGCCGCGCAGGTCGCCGAGCTGTACCGGGCGTCCAAGGCGATCCTGGCGCACGTCGGGTACGTCGGCGCGGGCACGTGCGAGTTCCTGGTCGCCCGGGACGGCACGATCTCGTTCCTGGAGGTCAACACCCGGTTGCAGGTCGAGCACCCGGTGACCGAGGAGGTCACGGGCGTCGACCTGGTGCGGGAGATGTTCCGGATCGCCCGCGGCGAGCGGCTGGACGACGTGGACCCGGCGCCGCGCGGGCACTCCCTGGAGTTCCGGCTCAACAGCGAGGACCCCGGTCGGGGCTTCCTGCCCGCGCCGGGCACGGTGACGCGGTTCGCGCCGCCGTCCGGGCCGGGCGTGCGGCTGGACTCCGGCGTGGTGAGCGGCACGGTCGTCCGGCCCGCCTGGGACTCGTTGCTGGCCAAGCTGGTCGTCACCGGGGCGACGCGCGAGCAGGCGTTGCGCCGGGCGGCCCGCGCGCTGGCCGAGTTCGAGGTCGACGGCGTGCCGACCACGCTGCCGTTCCACCGGGCCGTGGTGGCGGACCCCGCGTTCGCGGGCGAGCCGTTCGCCGTGCACACCCGGTGGATCGAGACCGAGTTCGACAACCGCGTGCCGCCCTACGACGGCGAGCCGCACGGCGAGCCCTCCACCGCGCCGCGCGAGACGGTGGTGGTCGAGGTCGGCGGTCGCCGCCTGGAGGTGTCGCTGCCGTCGCTCGCGCCCGCGTCGCGCGGACCCGTCGCCACGGCGGTCCGCAAGCCGCGCGCGGCGCCGCGCAAGGCCGCCGCGACCGGCGACGAACTGGTCTCGCCCATGCAGGGCACGGCGGTGAAGGTCGCCGTCGAGGAGGGCCAGCGGGTCGGCGCGGGCGACCTGGTCCTGGTCGTCGAGGCGATGAAGATGGAGCAGCCGGTCCTGGCGCACCGCGCCGGGGTCGTGCGCGGCCTCACCGCGAAACCGGGCGACGCGATCGCCGCCGGCGCCGTCGTCTGCCGGCTCTCCGAATGAAACCTTCCACCACCCCCGGGGAGGGGCCTGTGTACGCATCGGTCGTTGTCGTGGGCGCGGGGCCGGCGGGTCTCATGCTGGCCGGCGAGCTGCGGCTGGCGGGCGTCGACGTGATCGTCCTCGAACGGCTGCCCGAGCGCACCGGCGAGTCGCGGGGCATCGGGTTCACCATCCGCACCATGGAGGTGTTCGACCAGCGCGGCCTGCTGCCGCGGTTCGGCGGCATCCAGACCGGCACGTTCGGGCACTTCGGCGGCATCCCGCTGGACCTCGGCGTGCTCGGCGCGGCGCGGGAGTCGGCGAAGACGGTGCCGCAGTCGCGCACCGAGGCCGTGCTGGAGGGCTGGGTGCGCCAGCTGGGCGCGGACGTCCGGCGCGGCACCGAGTTCGTCGGGTTCGAGGAGGACGCGGACGGCGTCACCGTGCACGTCCGCGGCACCTCCGAGACGGTGCGCGCCCGCTACCTCGTCGGCTGCGACGGGGGCCGCAGCACGGTCCGCAAGCTGGCCGGGTTCGACTTCCCCGGCACGGACGCGACGACCGAGCTGCTCATGGCCGACGTGCGCGGCATCGAGATCGAGCCGCGGATGATCGGCGAGCAGGTGCCCGGCGGGATGGTGATGACCGCGCGCCTGCCCGACGGCACCACCAGGGTCATCGTGGGCGAGCGGGGCACACCGCCGCGCCGCCGCTCCGGTCCGCCGGCGTTCGCCGAGGTCGCCGAGGTCTGGAAGCGGCTGACCGACACCGACATCTCGCACGCCGAGCCGGTGTGGGTGAGCGCGTTCGGCGACGCCGCCCGCCAGGTCGTCGAGTACCGGCGCGGCCGGGTGCTGCTCGCGGGCGACGCCGCCCACGTGCACCTGCCCGCGGGCGGCCAGGGCATGAACACCGGCATCCAGGACGCGCTGAACCTCGGCTGGAAGCTCGCCGCCGTGGTCAAGGGCACCGCCCCGCTGTCCCTCGTGGACACCTACCACGCCGAACGGCACGAGGTCGGCCGCCAACTGCTGGTCAACACCCGCGCGCAGAGCATGCTGATCCTCGGCGGCGCGGAGGTGTCCCCGCTGCGCGACGTGCTCACCGAACTGCTCCGCTACCCCGAGGTGGAACGCCACCTCGCCGCCCGGGTGAGCGGCCTGGACATCCGCTACGACGTCGGCGGCGGTGCGAACCCGCTGCTCGGCCTGCGGCTGCCCCACCTGGACCTGACCCGCGGCAACCGCCGGACCAGCAGCACCGAGCTGCTGCGCCGGGGCCGCGGCGTCCTGCTCGACCTGGCGGACAACGCCGTCCTGCGCCGACGGGCGGCCCCCTGGGCCGACCGGATCGACGTCGTCACCGCGAGCGCGGCCGACGACCTCCCCGGCGGGACCACGGCGGTCCTCGTCCGGCCCGACGGCCACGTGGCCTGGGCCGCGCCGGGCAGTCACCACGACCTGCCGATGGCCCTGGACCGCTGGTTCGGGCCGACCGGCTGACGCACCGGAGGAGCGATGCACAGCAGTTTGATCGTGGCACGGATGGACCCCGGATCCGCGGGCGACGTGGCCGCGCTGTTCCGGGAGTTCGACCAGAGCGACATGCCCGCCCGCATGGGCACGCGGCGGCGGCAGCTCTTCCACTACCGCGGCCTGTACTTCCACCTGCAGGACTTCGACGACGACAACGGCGGCGAGCGCATCGAGGAAGCCAAGGGCGACCCGCGCTTCGTCCGGATCAGCGACGACCTCAAGCCGTTCATCGAGGCCTACGACCCGAAGACGTGGCGCTCGCCCGCGGACGCGATGGCGAGCCGGTTCTACCACTGGAGCGCACCGTGACCAACCGTCGAGTGGTGATCACGGGGGTCGGCGTGACCGCCCCCGGCACCCCGGGCGTGAAGAGCTTCTGGGACCTGCTCACCGCGGGCCGCACCGCCACCCGCCGGATCTCGTTCTTCGACCCGTCGCCGTTCCGCTCGCAGGTGGCGGCCGAGGTCGACTTCGACGCCGAGCTGCACGGCCTGAGCCCCCAGGAGATCCGGCGGATGGACCGCGCCGCCCAGTTCGCCGTCGTCACGGCGCGCCAGGCGGTCGAGGACAGCGGGCTGGAGTTCTCGTCGGTCGACCCCGACCGCGTGGGCGTGACCATCGGCAGCGCGGTCGGCGCCACGATGGGCCTGGACCAGGAGTACCGGACGGTCAGCGACGGCGGCCGGCTGGAGCTGGTCGACCACCGGTACGCCGTGCCGCACCTGTACAACTACCTCGCGCCCAGCTCGTTCGCGACGGAGGTCGCCTGGGCGGTCGGCGCGGAGGGACCGAGCACGGTCGTCTCCACCGGCTGCACCTCGGGCCTGGACGCGATCGGCTACGCCACCGACGTGATCCGCGAGGGCTCGGCGGACGTGATGGTCGCGGGCGCCACCGACGCGCCCATCTCCCCGATCACCGTTGCCTGCTTCGACGCCATCAAGGCCACCACGCCGCGCAACGACGACCCCGAGCACGCGTCGCGGCCGTTCGACGCGAGCCGCAACGGGTTCGTGCTCGGCGAGGGCGCGGCGGTGTTCGTGCTGGAGGAGCTGGAGAGCGCCCGCGCCCGCGGCGCGGCGGTGTACGCGGAGGTCGCCGGGTACGCGACCCGCTCCAACGCGTTCCACATGACCGGCCTCAAGCCCGACGGCCGGGAGATGGCCGAGGCGATCCGGGTCGCGCTGGCGCAGGCGCGGCTCAACCCGGAGGACATCGACTACGTCAACGCCCACGGCTCCGGCACCCGGCAGAACGACCGGCACGAGACGGCGGCGTTCAAGCGCAGCCTCGGCGAGCACGCCTACCGCGTGCCGGTCAGCTCGATCAAGTCCATGGTCGGGCACTCGCTGGGCGCGATCGGCTCGATCGAGGTCGCCGCGTCCGTGCTGGCCATGCGGCACGACGTGGTCCCGCCGACGGCGAACCTGCACCACCCGGACCCGGAGTGCGACCTGGACTACGTGCCGCTGGTGGCCCGGGACTGGCGGACCGACGCGGTGCTGTCGGTCGGCAGCGGGTTCGGCGGATTCCAGAGCGCCGTGGTGCTGGCCGACCCGGGGTTGGTGCGGCGGTGAGCGTCGTGGTGACGGGCCTGGGCGTGGCCGCGCCGACCGGGCTCGGCGTGGACGCCTACTGGGCCAACACCCTGGCGGGCGTGGGCGCGCTGGACCGGATCTCCCGGTTCGACGCGTCGGGCTACCCGGCCCGGCTCGCCGGCGAGATCCGCGACTTCGTCGCCGAGGACCACCTGCCGGGCAGGCTGCTGCCGCAGACCGACCGGATGACCAGGCTCGCGCTGGTGGCCGCCGACTGGGCGTTCGCCGACGCCGAGCTGACGCCGTCCGACCTGCCCGACTACGACATCGGCGTGATCACCGCCAGCCACTCCGGCGGCTTCGAGTTCGGCCAGAACGAGCTGCGGGCGCTGTGGAGCAAGGGCGGCCAGTACGTCAGCGCCTACCAGTCGTTCGCCTGGTTCTACGCGGTCAACAGCGGCCAGATCTCCATCCGCAACGGGCTGCGCGGCCCGAGCAGCGTGGTGGTGAGCGACCAGGCGGGCGGCCTGGACGCGGTGGCGCAGGCCCGGCGGCAGATCCGCAACGGCACGTCGGTGGTGCTGGCGGGCGCGGTGGACGCGTCGATCTGCCCGTGGGGCTGGGTCGCCCAGCTCACCAGCGGCCGGCTCAGCGAGCGCGACGACCCGCGGCGCGCCTACCTGCCGTTCGACGAGGACGCCGCCGGCCACGTGCCGGGCGAGGGCGGCGCGCTGCTGGTGCTGGAGGACGGCGCCCACGCCCGTGCCCGGGGCGCGCGCGTCTACGGCGAGATCGCGGGCCACGCGTCCACGATGGACCCGGCGCCGGGCACCGACCGCGCGCCGACGTTGCAGAAGGCGATCCAACGCGCGCTGACCGACGCGGGCGCGGTGGCCGACGAGATCGGCGTGGTGTTCGCCGACGCCGCCGCCGTGCCGGAGCTGGACCGGGCCGAGGCGGAGGCGATCACCAAGGTCTTCGGCCCGCGCGGGGTGCCGGTGACGGCGCCGAAGACCGGGACCGGGCGGCTGTACTCCGGCGCCGCGCCGCTGGACCTGGCCGCCGCCCTGCTGTCGCTGCGCGAGGGCGTGATCCCGCCGACGGTGCACACCCGCCCGGCCGAGCGCTACGAGCTGGACCTGGTGACGGGCGCGCCGCGCCGCGCGGACCTGCGGGCCGCGCTGGTGGTCGCGCGCGGCCACGGCGGGTTCAACTCCGCGATGGTGCTGCGCGCACCGGACCCGTCCTGAGACCTGCCGAGAGGATCCACCATGTCCGTGACGTTCAGCATCGACGACCTGAAACGCATCCTCCGCGAGGGCGCCGGCGCCGACGAGACCGTCGACCTCGACGGCGACATCGCCGAGCGCGACTTCGAGGAGCTGGGCTACGAGTCGCTGGCGCTGCTGGAGACCGGCAGCCGCATCGAACGCGAGTACGGCATCTCCCTGGACGAGGACGCGCTGGCCGACGCCCGCACGCCCGCCGCCCTGGTCGACCTCGTCAACTCCCACCTCGCCGCCCGAGCGGTCTGACCCGGAAGGAACGACCATGACCGACAGCGGAAAGGTCGCGCTGGTCACCGGCGCGACGAGCGGTATCGGCCTGGCCACCGCGCGGTTGCTCGCCGAGCAGGGGCACCGGGTCTTCCTGTGCGCCCGCGGCGAGGAAGCGCTGCTGCGCACCATCAAGGACCTCCAGGACGACGGCCTGGACGTCGACGGCACGACCGCCGACGTGCGCGACAAGGACGACATCGCCCGCGTCGTGCGGGCCGCCGTGGACCGCTACGGCCCGATCGACGTGCTGGTGAACAACGCGGGCCGCAGCGGCGGCGGCGTGACCGCCGACATCGCCGACGAGCTGTGGGAAGACGTCATCGAGACCAACCTCAACAGCGTCTTCCGGGTGACCCGCGAGGTGCTCAACGCGGGCGGCATGCGGGCCAAGGACCGCGGCCGGATCATCAACATCGCCTCCACCGCGGGCAAGCAGGGCGTGGTGCTCGGCGCGCCGTACTCGGCGTCCAAGCACGGCGTCGTCGGGTTCACCAAGGCCCTGGGCAACGAGCTGGCGCCGACCGGCATCACGGTCAACGCCGTCTGCCCCGGGTACGTGGAAACACCGATGGCCCAACGGGTCCGGCAGGGCTACGCGGCGGCGTACCAGACCTCCGAGGAGGCGATCATGGAGAAGTTCACCGCCAAGATCCCCCTCGGCCGGTACTCCACGCCGGAGGAGGTGGCGGGCCTGGTCGGCTACCTGGCCTCGGACACCGCCGCGTCGATCACCTCGCAGGCGCTCAACGTCTGCGGCGGGCTGGGCAACTTCTGAGCAGCACCGACCGGGGAGGACACCCATGACCGGATTTCCCGTCCGCGAGGTCGAGCACGAGATCACCGTGCACGCGCCGGCCGAGGACGTCTACCGCATGCTCGCCGAGGTGGAGAACTGGCCCAGGCTGTTCCCGCCCTCGGTGTACGTCGACCACCTGGAGCGCGACGGCAACAGCGAGCGCATCCGGATCTGGGCCACGGCCAACGGCGAGCCCAAGAACTGGACCTCGCGCCGCGAGCTGGACCCGGACAACCTGCGCATCACGTTCGCCCAGGAGGTGTCGTCGCCGCCGGTCGCGGAGATGAGCGGCACCTGGGTGGTCGAGCCGCAGGGCGACCGGACCCGGCTGCGCCTGCTGCACAGCTACCGCGCGATCGACGACGACCCCGAGGGCCTGGCGTGGATCGACGAGGCCGTGGACCGCAACAGCAACGCCGAGCTGCCGTCGCTGAAGGCCAACGTCGAGCTGGCCACCCGCACCGCGGAGCTGACCCTGTCCTTCGTGGACTCCGTCACGATCGACGGCGCGGCCAAGGACGCCTACGACTTCGTCTACGACGCGGGCCGGTGGACCGAGCGCCTGCCGCACGTGGCGTCGGTGGTGCTGACCGAGGACACGCCCGGCCTCCAGGTGCTGCGGATGGAGACCCTCACCAAGGACGGCTCGTCGCACACCACCGAGTCGGTCAGGGTCTGCTTCCCGCACCACAAGATCGCCTACAAGCAGACGACCCTGCCCGCGCTGATGACCCTGCACACCGGGTACTGGACGTTCGAGGAGGACGGCGACGGGGTCACCACGGCGTCGTCCCAGCACACGGTGGTCATCAACCCGGACAACATCGCCAAGGTGCTCGGCCCGGACGCGGGCGTGGCCGAGGCGCGGGCGTTCGTCCGCGACGCGCTGGGCAACAACAGCCGGGCGACCCTGGGCCACGCCAAGACCTACGCGGAAGCGCGGCGCTGACGCGATGGACACCGACGTCGTCGTGGTCGGGGCGGGCCCGGTCGGGCTGCTGCTCGCGGGCGACCTGTGCGCGGGTGGCGCGCGGGTCACCGTGCTGGAGCGCCTGACCGAGCCCACCACCGAGTCGCGCGCCTCGACCCTGCACGCCCGCACCATGGACGTGCTGGCCGAGCGCGGCGTGCTGGAGGCGCTCGGCGACCTGCCGCCGGGCGGCCCCGGCCACTTCGGCGGCATCCGGCTCGACCTCGCCGCGGCCGACCCCGGCCACCGCTTCGCGGGGCAGTGGAAGTGCCCGCAGGCCGTGCTGGAGAAGGTGCTCGGCGACCGGGCGACCCGGTTGGGCGCGCGGGTGCTGCGCGGCCGGGAGCTGACCGACCTGCGGCAGCGCGGGGACCACGTCGTCGCGGTGGCCGGCGCGGACCGGATCACCGCCGCCTACCTGGTCGGCTGCGACGGCGAGGAGAGCACCGTGCGGGTGCTCGCCGGGTTCGACTTCCCCGGCCAGGACGCCACGCTGGAGATGCTGCGGGCCGACGTCGAGGGCCTCGACATCCCCGACCGGCGGTTCGAGCGGCACCCGAACGGTCTGGCCACGGCCCACCGCTGGCCCGACGGCAGCACCCGCGTGATGGTGCACGTGTTCGGCACGACGCCGTCGCCGCGCTCGGGCCCACCGACGTTCGCCGAGGTCGTCGAGGCGTGGGCGGAGGTCACCGGCGAGGACATCGGCGGCGGCCGGCCGACGTGGCTCAACGCGTTCGGCAACACCCGCCGCCAGGCCGCGACCTACCGCCGCGGCCGGGTGCTGCTCGCGGGCGACGCCGCGCACCGGCAGATGCCGGTCGGCGGCCAGGCGCTCAACCTCGGGCTGCAGGACGCCGCCGAACTCGGGCAGCGGCTGCTCGCCCGGCTCGCGGGCGGCGACGACGGCCCGCTGGAGCGGTACGACGCCGTGCGGCGCGCCGCGGGCGAGCGGACTTTGACCAACATCCAGGCGCAGGCACTGCTGCTGCTCGGCGGACCCGAGGTGGAGCCGCTGCGCGAGGTCTTCGGCGAGCTGATGCGGTCCGACGTCGTGCAGGCCCACCTCGCCGGGATGGTCAGCGGCCTCGGCACGCCGCCCGCGCCACGGGACAGACCCCAGGAGAGGACCACGATGGGCAAGCTCGACGGCAAGACCGCGCTGGTCACCGGCGCCAGCCGGGGCATCGGACGGGCCACCGCGCAGCGGCTGGCCGAGGAGGGCGCGCTGGTCGCCGTCCACTACGCCACCAACGACGAGGCGGCGGCCGAGACCGTCGCGCTGATCGAGAAGGACGGCGGCCGGGCGTTCGCCGTGCGCGCCGAACTGGGCGTGCCCGGCGACGTGCACGAGCTGTTCCTCGGCTTGGAGCAGGGCCTGCGCGAGCGCACCGGCGACACGGTGCTGGACATCCTGGTGAACAACGCGGCGGCGCAGACCGCGGCCGGCCTCGCGCCGGAGGACGTGACGCCGGAGGACTTCGACCGGCTGATGGCGGTCAACGCCAAGGCGCCGTTCTTCATCGTGCAGCGCGCCTCGCCGCTGCTGGCCGACCACGGCCGGATCGTCAACATCTCGTCCGGCGTCACGCGGGTCGCCAACCCCGAGCAGTTGGCGTACTCGATGAGCAAGGGCGCGATCGAGCAGCTGACGCTGCACATGGCGCGCCACCTCGCGCCGCGCGGCATCACGGTGAACACCGTCGCGCCGGGCATCACCGACAACGGCAGCCCGGTGTTCGACCTGCCGGAGGTCGTCGAGGCGATGTCCCAGCTGTCGGCGTTCAAGCAGGTCGCGAAGGCGCAGGACGTGGCGAACGTGGTGGCGTTCCTGGCCACCGAGGACGCGCGCTGGATCACCGGCGCGTTCATCGACGCCAGCGGCGGGACCCTGCTGGGCTGAGACGGGGGGAAGCATGACGACAGTCCGGGAACCGGGCACGCACGTCGACCGGATCGGCGAACTGGCCGCGGTGAAGGAGCTGACCAGGGTCGGCCCCGACCCGCGCGCCACCGAGCGGCAGCACGCGAAGGGCAAGCTCACCGCGTACGAGCGGATCGAGCTGCTGCTGGACAAGGGCAGCTTCAGCGAGCTGGAGCCGTTGCGGAGGCACCGCGCCACCGGGTTCGGCCTGGAGGCCAAGCGCCCGCACGGTGACGGCGTGGTGGCCGGGTGGGGCACGGTGGAGGGACGCCGGGTGTTCGTGTACGCGCACGACTTCCGCGCGTTCGGCGGGGCGCTCGGCGAGGCGCACGCCCAGAAGATCCACAAGGTGATGGACCTGGCCATCGCGGCGGGCGCGCCGCTGGTGTCGCTCAACGACGGCGCGGGCGCGCGCATCCAGGAAGGCGTGTCGGCGCTCGCGGGCTACGGCGGGATCTTCCAGCGCAACGTGCGCGCGTCCGGGGTGATCCCGCAGATCAGCGTGATGCTGGGGCCGTGCGCCGGCGGCGCCGCGTACTCGCCCGCGTTGACCGACTTCGTGTTCATGGTGCGCGACATCTCGCAGATGTTCATCACCGGGCCGGACGTGGTCCGCGCGGTGACCGGCGAGGAGATCTCGCTGGAAGGGCTCGGCGGCGCGGAGGTGCACGGCGGCGCGTCCGGGGTGGCGCACTTCGTCTACGACGACGAGGAGAGCTGCCTGGCCGACGTGCGGCTGCTGCTGTCCATGCTGCCCGCCAACAACCGCGAGCTGCCGCCCGTGGTGCGCGGCGACGACCCGGTGGACCGGCCCGGGGACGGGCTGCTCGACCGGGTGCCGGTGGACGGCACGCGGTCCTACGACGTGCGCGACGTGATCGAGGAGATCGTGGACGACGGGCACCACTTCGAGGTGCACGCGGTGTGGGCGCAGAACCTGGTGTGCACGTTCGGCCGGCTGGACGGGCAGCTCGTCGGGATCGTGGCGAGCCAGCCGTCGGTGCTGGCGGGGGTGCTGGACATCCGGGCGAGCGAGAAGGGCGCGCGGTTCGTCCAGTTCTGCGACTCGTTCAACATCCCGTTGCTGACCCTGGTCGACGTGCCGGGCTTCCTGCCCGGGGTGGACCAGGAGCACGACGGCATCATCCGGCGGGGCGCGAAGCTGCTGTACGCCTACTGCAACGCCACCGTGCCGCGGGTGTCGGTGGTGCTGCGGAAGGCCTACGGCGGCGCGTACATCGTGATGGACTCGCGGTCGATCGGCGCGGACGTCGCGTACGCCTGGCCCACCAACGAGATCGCCGTGATGGGCGCGGAGGCGGCGGCGGACGTCGTGTTCCGGCGGGAGATCACCGCGTCCCCCGATCCCGCGCGGACCAGGCGGGAGAAGATCGCCGAGTACCGGGAGCACCTGGTCCACCCGTTCCACGCGGCCGAGCGCGGCCTGGTGGACGACGTGATCGACCCGCGCCGCACCCGCGAGGTGCTGGTCCGGACGTTCGCGATGCTGGAGACCAAGGACGCCGACCTGCCGCGCCGCAAGCACGGCAACCCGCCGCAATGACGGCCGCGAACCGGCCGGCGGTGGCCGGCGGCGCCGAGGACCGGCGGGCGGCGGTGACGGACGGCGGCCTGCGGGGCGCGACCGCGGGCGGCGGGGAGCTGTCGGGGGTCGCGGGCGGTGCCGGGGACCGGAGGTTCGCGGTGACCGGCGAGGTGGACCCACCGCCCGGACCGCTGTTGCGCGTCGAGAAGGGCGAACCCGACGCGGTGGAGCTGGCGGCGTTGACCGCCGTCCTCCAGCGGCGCGTCACGGCGGTCGCGGCGGCGGAAGAGGCGCCCCGGCGGTCGGCGCGGTGGCGCAGGCCCGAGCGCGTCGCGGGCTTCGCGGGCGCGCGCACCTGGCGTAACTGACCAAGGAGACTGGATATGGACGTCGGCTTCCTCTTCGACCTGCGCAACCCGGCGCAGTGGGAACGACCGTGGGCGGATCACTACGCGCGCAGCCTGGAGCTGTGCGAGGAGGCCGACCGGCTCGGCGCCGACGGCCTGTGGTTCACCGAGCACCACCTGTTCCCCGACGGCTACCTGCCCCAGCCGTTGACCTTCGCCGCCGCGGCGGCGGCACGCACCCGCAACGCCCGCATCGGCACCGCCGTCACCCTGCCGGCGCTGCGCCGGCCCGCGCACCTGGCCGAAGAGGCGGCCGTGGTGGACCTCGTCAGCGGCGGGCGGCTGGAGCTGGGCCTGGGCGCGGGCTACCGCGTGCCCGAGTACGAGCTGGTCGGCGCGGACCACTCGCGCCGGTTCACCGAGACCGAACGGGTCATCCGCGAAGTCCAGCGGCTGTGGCGGGAAGGCGGGATCACGCCGCTGCCGGTGCAGGACCCGGTTCCCCTGTGGGGCGGGTTCTACGGCCCGCGCGGCGCCCGGATCGCCGGGCGGCTGGGGATCGGGCTGCTGCACATCTCGCCCGAGATGTTCCGGCACTACGTCGACGGGCTGGTCGAGGGCGGGCACGACCCGGCGTCCGCCCGCGTGTCCGACCTGCTGCCGGTGATGCTCGCCGACGACCCGGACGCGGCCTGGCCGCGCGTGGCGCCGCACCTGGCGCACCAGATGAACACCTACCGGCAGCTGTCCGTCGAGGGCACGGACGCGCCACCGCCGCCGTTGCTGGAGCCGGGCGAGTTCCGCGACCGCCGCGAGGAGGGGCCGTGGGGCGCGCTGGAGATCATGACCCCCGAGGAGGCCGCCGCGCGCATCCTCGAACGCACCCAAGGGCTCCCGGTCCGGCACGTCATCTTCTGGGCCAGCATCGCCGCGATGCCGGACGACCTGGTGACCCGGCACCTGGAGCTGGTCAGCCGCGAGCTGGCGCCCCTGCTGGACAAGGCGCCCGCCCGTGCGTGACGGCGTCGACCGGGACCGCAAGGCGTGGGCGCTGCTGTTCGTCCTGTCGGGCAACATGCTGCTCGACGCCCTGGAGGTCGCCGCGGTGCTGCCGGCGCTGACCCCGCTCAGCGCCGGGTTCGGCATCACGGCCCTGGACGCGCAGTGGGTGATGAGCGGCTTCGCGCTCGGGTTCGCGCTGCTGCTCGTGCCGGGACCGCACCTGGCCGCCCGCGTCGGCCGCAGGCGGCTCTACCTGGGCGCGATGCTGCTGTTCGCGGCCGCGTCCGTGGTCGCGGGCCTGACCGACTCGCTCGGCGTGCTCGTCGCGACCCGCGTGGTCAAGGGCTTCTGCGCCGCGCTCACCGCGCCCGCCGGGCTGGCGATCATCCTCTCGGTGTTCGAAGGCGCGGCACGGCGGCGCGCGGTCTCGGTGTACTCGCTGTTCGGCGCGGCGGGCTTCACCTCCGGCCTGCTGTTGTCCGGCGTGCTGAGCGCGGTCGACTGGCACTGGACGTTCCTGTTCCCCGCGCCGGTGGCGCTCGCGCTGTTCGTCGCCGGCCTGAAGGTCGTCCCGCGCTCGCCGGCCGAACCGCCGCAGCCCCTGGACGCCGCCGTCCTGCGGGACGGCTCGCTGCTGCGCGCCGGTCTCGGCGCGTCCGTGCTGAACGGCACGTACATCGGGCTGATGCTGCTGGTCACCACGCGGCTCGCGCACCTGCCGCCGTGGCAGCTCGCGCTCGCCCTGCTGCCCGCGAGCCTGCCGCTCGTCCTGGCCGCCCCGCACGGCCCCCGGCTGGTGCGCCGGTTCGGCACGGCCAGGCTGATCGCGGCGGGCGCGCTGTGCTGCCTCGCCGGCAACGCCCTCTACCTCGCCCGACCGGCCGCCGAGCCGTACCCGACCGCGGTCCTGCCGGTGCTGCTGCTGGTCGAGGCCGGGTTCGTGCTGTCGTTCGTCGCGCTGCACCTCCAGGCCACCGCGACCGTCCCGGCCGAGCGCCGCGGCGCGGCCGTGCCGGTCTACCAGACGTTCGTGCAGCTCGGCTCGGTGGTGTCGCTGCCGCTGGTCGCGCTGCTGCTCACCACCGGCGGGCCCCGCGCGGCGATGGTGCTGGTCACCTCGGCCGCGGCGGTCGGCGCCGCCGTCGCCCTCGCCGGACTCCGCACGGCCACCACACGAAAGGTCCCGTCATGACCGGAGAACCGCTCAGCCTCGCCGTCGTCGTGGGCAGCGTCCGCGACGGCCGGTTCGCGCCGACCGCCGCGCGGTGGTTCGCGGAGGTCGCCCGGACCCACCCGGACTTCCGGGTGGACCTGCTCGACCTGCTCGACTACCCGCTGCCGCTGGTGCTGCCCGAGCCGGGCAGGCAGCCCGACCACGGCACGGCGCGGGTGCGCGACGCGCTCGGGCACAGGCTCGCCGCCGCCGACGCCTTCGTCATCGTCACGCCCGAGTACAACCACGCGCCGCCCGCCGCGCTGAAGAACGCGATCGACTGGTACAACGCCGAGTGGAACGCCAAGCCCGTCGGGTTCGTGTCCTACGGCGGCGCGGGCGCGGGCCTGCGCGCGGTCGAGCACCTGCGGCACGTGTTCGCCGAACTGCATGCCACGACCGTCCGCGAGTCCGTGAGCTTCACCAACGTCTGGGACCTCTTCGTGGACGGCGCGCCGCGCGACGCGGCGGGCAGCGAGGCCGCCGCGAAGGTCATGCTCGACCGGCTCGCCTGGTGGGGCTCGGCACTGCGCGCGGCGCGGGCCGCGCGCCCGTACTGAAGGGGGAGCGCGTGACCACCGTGCACGAGCGACCGTTCCGCTTCGCCGTCACCGTCTTCACGCCCGTCGACCGGGCCGAGTGGGTGGCCAAGGCCAAGCTCGCCGAGCAGCTGGGCTACGACGTGCTGCAGGTGTCCGACCACCTCGGGATGCCCGCGCCGCTGCCCACCCTGGTGCTCGCCGCCGAGGCCACCGAGCGCATCCGCCTCGGGACGCTCGTGCTCAACACGACGTTCTACGAGCCCGCGGTGCTGGCCCGCGACATCCGGACCCTCGACCGGTACTCGGGCGGCCGGGTCGAGGTCGGCCTCGGCGCGGGCTACGAGCGCGGCCAGTTCGACGCCGCCGGCATCCCGTGGACGCCCGCCGCCGAACGGGTCGCCCATTTGGAGCGCACCGTCGACCACCTCAAGGAGACGACCACGACGCCCGTCCTGGTCGCCGGCCGGGGCGACCGGGTGCTGCGGCTCGCCGCCGAGCGCGCCGACGTCATCGCGCTCACCGGCACCACCCGCGTCCGCGACGGCGACGGCCTCAAACTGGGCACCGTCGAGGAGTTGACACATCGCGTGGAATTCGTGCACGCGCACCTCGGCGACCGGGTGCACGACGTCGAACTCAACATTCCGGTGCACCGCGTATTGCCGCCGGGCGGTGATCACGCGGTCACCGATGTGTGGCAGAATGACCTGGACCTCACCACCGACCAGTTGGTCGAGTTGCCGTCAATGCTGATCGGCACGCTCGAAGAGTGCGTGGAGCAACTGCACGAGGCGCGCAAGCGATTCGGCATCTCCTACTTCAGCGTCCTCGAACCCGAGATGATGTCGTTCGCCCGGGTCATCGAGGCGATGCGTTGAGTTCGCCCTCATCGCGGCAAATACCGTAGAACGAGAACCAGGGAGCATGGGTTGAAGAGGACATTCGTGATCACGGGCGCCACCGACGGCATCGGCGCGGCCGTGGCGCGGGCGCTGTTTTCCCGCGGGGACCACGTCGTGGCGCTCGGCACGAACCCCGAGAAGGGCGCGGCGCTGGTCGGCGAGGCGGACGGCGCCCCCGGCTCCCTGGAGTTCGTCCGGGCCGACCTCAGCCTCGTGTCGACCAACCGCAGCGTGATCGACCGGATCCTGGACGCCAACCCGGCCATCGACGGCCTGGTGCTGTGCGCGCGCTTCTTCCGCACGTACCGGCGGGAGACGGCGGAGGGCCTGGAGGACAACTTCGCGCTGTTCTACCTGAGCCGGCTGCTGTTCAGCTACGGCCTGCGGCCCGCGCTGGAGAAGACCGAGCGGCCGGTGATCGTGAACGTCGCGGGCCCGGGGCACGACACCCCGGTCGCGTGGGACGACCTGCAGAGCACCCGCCGCTACGACGGCGTCAACGCCATGTTCATGACCGGGCGGCTGGACGACCTGCTCGGCGTCACGTTCGCCGAGCGGCACGGCGACGGGCCGGTGCGCTACGTGCTGTTCCACCCCGGCACCACGTCGACCGGGTTCGTGGGTGAGTTCGACCCGCAGACCGCGCTGTACATCGAGCAGCAGAAGGCGCTGGCCAAGCCCGCCACGGCCGTCGTCCCGCCGATCCTGCGGCTGCTGGACAACCCGCCGGCCGCACCGCTGACCGCGTTCAACCTGTACTCGGAGATGAGCGTGCACAACGGGCTGTTCTCGCCGCGGGACGCGGCCCGGCTGGCGACGCTGACCGAGGAGTTGCTGGCCCGCATCGAGGGCTGACTGGGAAAGCGGCCCCTGGACGAAGACCGGGTTCACTCGTCCAGGGGCCGTCGGCGCACGACCGTCACGAGGAGTGTTCGTGGAGTTGGGGCTGAGCGGCAAACGGGCGCTGGTGACCGGGTCGAGTTCCGGCATCGGCGCGGCGGTGGCCGACCTGCTGGCCGCCGAGGGCGCGGACGTCGTGGTCCACGGCCGCGACCGGGACAAGCTCGCGGTGGTGTCGGAGAAGGTGCGCGGCCACGGCCGCCGGGTGGACGTGGCGGTCGGCGACCTGGCGACCGACGCCGGCGCGGCGGAGGTGGTCCGCGCCGTCCGGGCGGGCGGACCGGTCGACATCCTGGTCAACAACGCGGGCGGCACGGACCTCGTGCCGTGGCGGGACGCGGGCCCGGACCTGTGGGTGACCGCGTACCAGGTCAACGTGGTGTCCGCGGTGCGGATGATCCACGCGTTCGTGCCCGCCATGCGGGAGCGCGGCTGGGGCCGCGTGGTGCAGGTCGGCGGCGGCCTGGCCACCCAGCCGATCGCGTTGCAGCCGCAGTACTCGGCGGCGCTCGCGGCCCGGCACAACCTCGCCGTGTCGCTGGCCCGCGAGCTGAAGGGCACCGGCGTGACGTCGAACGTCGTGTCACCGGGGCCGGTCATGGTCGAGTACGTGCGGGAGTGGTTGGCGCGGGTCGGCCCGGAGCGGGGCTGGGGCACCGAGCTGCCGGAGATCGAGCGGCGCGCGGCGGCGGAATGGGTGGCGAACGACG
Organism: Actinosynnema sp. NPDC004786; assembly: GCF_053601135.1. NCBI lineage: Bacteria > Bacillati > Actinomycetota > Actinomycetes > Pseudonocardiales > Pseudonocardiaceae > Actinosynnema > Actinosynnema sp. NPDC004786. The sequence goes on from NZ_JBSGBG010000027.1 coordinate 22,794, forward strand.
TCGGGCGGTACGGCACGCCGGAGGAAGTGGCGGCGGCCGTGGCGTACCTGGCGAGCAGGCAGGCGGATTACGTGACCGGCGCGGTGCTGCGCGTCGACGGCGGGTTCGTGGCGGCGGTGTCCTGACCTCGCGGGAGCGCGCGGTGGACGGGGTCGATCAACCAACTGAGGGAGTCCGGTGATGGACGGCGCACAATTCGCGGCCGACGACGGGAACGCGCCCGTGCTGCCCGCGGCGGCTCGCGGCGACGCGCGCGCACTGGTGTTCCACCTGGCGGCGGTGAAGTGGTCGATCGGCGCCCTCCGCGCCGTGGTGCAGCTCGGCATCCCCGACCTGCTGGCCGACGGGCCGGGCACGGCGGGGGAGCTGGCGGCGCTGGCGGGCGTGGACGCGTCCCGGCTGCGCCGGGTGCTGGCCGCCGCCGCGACGGCGGGCGTGCTGGTGGAGGACGGCGCGGGCCGGTTCTCGCTCACCCCGGCCGCCGAGGGCCTGCGCACCGGTGGTCCGGGCGGCTTCCGGGACGTGTTCCTGTTCCTCACCGACCCGATGATGTGGCGGCCCTACGAGGACGTGGCGCACACCGTGCGGACCGGCGAACCGGCGTTCGACCACCTGTTCGGCGAGCCGTTCTACGAGCACCTGCGCCGCGACCCGGTCGCCTCGGACCTGTTCGACCGGGCGATGGTGCAGAACGACGGGCCCGAGACGTACGACCTGTTCGACGACCTGGACGCGCGCCGGCACCGGCGCATCGCCGATGTCGGCGGGGGCCGCGGCAGTTTCCTGGCCGGCCTGCTGAGCCGCCACCCCGGGGTGACGGGCGCGGTGTGCGACCACCCGCTCGCGATCGCCGGCGCGGCGGACGAATTCGCCCGTCAGGGGGTGGCGGACCGGGCGGAGGCGATCGAGACCGATTTCTTCGAGAAGGTGCCGCCGGGGTTCGACGCGTACCTGGTCAAGCGCTCGTTGCAGAATTGGTCGGATGCCGAGGCAGTGCGCGTGCTGGCCCGCGTCCGGGAGGCCATCGGCGACGATCGTGACGCGCGGTTGTGGATTGTGAACCACCTTCTCACCCGTTCAGGCGTACCTGATCTCGGTAAGCTCTCGGATATCGAGATGATGTCCATTCTGGGTGGTCGGGAAAGAGGCTGGAGCGAGTGGACCCGGCTGGGGGCTGAAGCGGGTTTCGCGCCGGTCGGAGAACCGAGCGCGGGGCGTGTCACATTGTTGACGTTCCGCCCGATCTGAGCACGAACCGACAACGGACCGCGTACCGGGTCCGTGCACCGGCCCGCAGCGTCGCGGGACCGCGAATCCCACGGGGGTGGGAAGCGCTGTCGACCGCGGCGGACGCGGTGGCGGGACCACCGGCCGGCGGGCGTCCCGGCGCGCCCACACCCCCGTGGCCACGCACCCCTCGGCGGCGCCGCCGCGCGCCGGGGGGATCGCAGAGGCGAAACGACAGCGCCGTGCCCGTGGCCGTGGTGCCCGGGCGCGCGGATCTTGGGGGTGTGTGTGGAGCACGACGTCGAACGGTCCGCCGGTGCTCGCCGCCGTGTGCCGGCGGAGCGCCGACTGCCCGACAACCTCGGTGTCGACGGGTTGTCCCTGGACCAGGTGCGGCGGACCCGGGCCCGGCTGGTGGAACGGGGCCGGTGGGGTGAGGCCGACCAGGTGGTGCGCGAGGTGGTCGACCTGCTCGCCACCGGCCCGGACGGGGTGAGCGGGCCGCAGCTGGGCGGCCTGGTGTACGTGCCGGGAGGCCCGTCGCCGGAGGACGCGCAGTGCGCGCGCGTGGACGTCTCGGCCGTGCCGGAGGAGCAGCGGCTCGCCGCGCGGGCCGCGCAACTGGCCAACCGGGGCGTCGACCGGGCCGAGACGATCGCCACCGCGCGGGAGCTGCTGGCGCTGCCCGGCGTGCGCGACCCGGGCGCGTTCTGGTGCGCGATCCTCGCCCTGGCCTACGCCGACGAGCTGAACACCGCGATGGACCACAGCCTCCGCGCGGTGCGCAGCCCGGACGTGATCGGCCTCGGCGAGGCGCGAGGCGTGGTGGTGCTGCTGGTGGCGCGGTTGATGTGGTTGGGCGGCGATCCGGGCGGCGCGGCCAAGGTGCTCGCCGGGGCGTTGCGGCGTGACGTGTGCCGGCAGATCCGCAGCGTGGCCGTCGCGTGGCTGGCGTCCGCGCTGGTCGACGTGGGCGAGCCGAACCGGGCGCACGACCTGTTGCTGGAGCACGGGTTCGGCGGCGCGCTGGCCGACGTGCAGGACCGCGCGGAGCTGTTCATGGCGCGCGGTGCGGTGCGGTTCGCGCTCGGCCAGTACGACCGGGCGTTGGAGGACTTCCTGGACTGCGGGCGCGACCTGACCGCGTGGGGCGTGACCAACCCGGCGGTGGCGCCGTGGCGGTCGCGGGCGGCGGTGTGCGCGAACGCGGTGGGCCGGACCGACCTGGCCCAGGCGCTGGTGTCGAAGGAGATGGCGGCGGCACGGCGTTGGCGCAGCCCGCGCGCGGTGGGCCTGGCCTCGCACGCGGCGGCGCTGGTCGCGGGTGGCGAGCCCGCGTCCCTGCGCGAGGTGGTGACCCTGCTGGACGGCACCTGCGCGGTGGGTGACGCGCTGCACGCCCGGTACGACCTGGCCCAGGCGCTGGGCACGCGCGAGCTGCACGGCGAGGCGCGCAAGACGCTGGAGGCGGTGCGGGACACCGCGAACCGGACGGGGTACGCGCTGTGGTCCGGGCGGGCGGAGGAGGCGCTGACCAGGATGACCGTGCTGGACCGGGCCGGCGGCCTCACCCGGCAGGAGCGCAAGATCGGCGAACTGGCCCGCACCGGCCGCAGCAACCGGCAGATCGCGGAGGAGCAGTACCTGACCGTCCGCACCGTCGAGTTCCACCTGTCCCGCGTCTACCGGAAGCTGGGCCTGGCCGGCCGGCGCGACCTGAAGGCCATCCTCACACCGCTGTCCTGAGCCACCGGGGGGCGTCCGACACCGTTCGGACGCCCCCCGACCGGTTCCGCGCCGGGCCGACCGGTCGCGGGGTGGTCAGACCGGCATGTTCGGGGCCTGGTCGGGGTCGCCGTGGCGGACGCGGGCCGCCCGGGTGCGGAGGCGGTCCAGGAGGGTGATCGCCGGGGTCGCGGTGACGCCGTGGAGGATGATCGAGCCGATCACCACCAGGCCCACCACGCGCCAGACGGCGTCCTGGTCGGCGAAGTGCCCGGACTGCACCGCGTAGGCCACGTAGAACAGCGAGCCGACGCCCCGCACGCCGAAGAACGAGATGACCGCCCGTTCCCGCGGGCCGGTCTTGCCGCGCGCCAGGCCGACCAGGCCCGCGACGGGCCGCACGAGGAGCAGGACCGCCGCGGCCACCAGCGCCTCGCGCCACCCGACCCCGGCCAGCAGGCCCGTCACCGCCGCGCCGCCGAGCAGGAAGATGATCAGCACCGTCAGCATCCGCTCGACCTGCTCCACGTACTGGTGCAGGACGCGGTGGTAGCCGTGGGAGCGCTCGCCCGCCCTGATCGTGCACGCGCAGACGAACACCGCGACGAAGCCGTACCCCTCGGCCAGCTCGGTCAGCCCGTAGGCCAGGAACGTGGCGGCGAGCGCGACGAAGCCCTCCGCGTGCTCGGCCAACCGCAGCTTCTCCGACGGCGCGGCGAAGAACAGCTTGCGCAACCCCCACCCGGCCAGCAGACCGACGAGCACACCGCACGCCAACCGCCACACCACGTCCACGGCGAGCCAGTGCGGCAGCCACTCCTGCGGCGTGACGCTGATCGCCACGGCGGCGTAGGTGAACGGGAACGCCAACCCGTCGTTGAGCCCCGCCTCGGAGGTCAGCGCGAACCGCGCCTCGTCGTCGTCCTCGTCCCGGCTGTCCGCGGGCTCGGCCACCTGCACCTCGCCCGCCAGCACGGGGTCGGTGGGCGCCAGCACCGCCGCGAGCAGCACCGACGACGCCAGGCCCCAGCCCAGCGCGCCCCACCCGAGCAACCCCACGGCCAGCATCGACAACGGCATCGTGAGGCCGAGCAACCGCCAGGTCGTGGACCAGCCCCGCAGGCTGAACGGCCGGTTGAGCGCCAGACCCGCGCCCATCAGGGAGATGATCACGCACAGCTCGGTCAGGTGCAGGGCGAGCGAGCCGTGCCGCGTCGGATCGGGGTCGGGCAGCGAGTCGAAGACCGCGAACACCGCCGCGCCGGCCGCCAGGAAGACCAGGGGCATCGAGGCCGGCACCCGGCCCAGCACCCGCGGCAGCAACGCCGCCAGGAGCGTCGCGACCCCGGCACCGGCGTACGCCACGGCAGCCGGATCCACCAGCGACTCCTCTCGGCAGCCCCGCCGTCGAACACCCATTCGACAGGGCGTGCCCCGGACAGGTACCCCCGTGCCCGCCGCGCCAACCCTCCGACGCGACGGGCCGCTGCCCGCCCACGAAGCGGCGGGCAGGCCGCTCGACCGCATCACGCCCTGACCGCCCCCGGTGGCCGCCCCCGGAGGCGCCGCGGGCGACCGGGCCTGTGCTTGCGGAACTCCGGGGGAGACCTCGACGGCCGGTGCGACCGCCGGGCCGCCGCCGCCCTATTCGAAGAACTTCAGGCTCCAGCCGGTGTCCGCGGTCGGGCCGGGGACGTTGGCGCGGCGGTAGGTGGTGTTGCCCCACCAGACGAAGGTGCCGGTGTACCAGTAGCGGTTGTCCCAGTGGTAGGGCGTGCCCTTGGCCACGGCGTGGTACATCATCGGGAACTTCGGGCCGGCCGGCGGGCTGGTGGCGATGTCGCCGTCGAGCAGCGCGAACGTGTGGTGGCCGGGGCCGTTGACGTACAGGGTGGGGTCCCACCCGGTCATCATCGTGGCCCGGTTCGAGCCGAACAGGCAGCCGTTGGACTTGTACCAGTCCCACACGTAGGTGGGGTCGCCCCCGGCGCGCAGCCGCAGGTCCGCGACGCAGTACTGCTCGCTCCAGCTGCCGTTGGCCGAGTACGTGACGTGCAGTTGGCCGTTGGGGTCCTTGATGACCTCGGGCGCTTCGTTGATGAACGGGTCGCCGACCACCCGCTCCCACGGTTCGCGCGGCTGCGAGATGACGTAGCGGTTGCCGACCGGGGTCAGCGGGTCGGCCATGCGGGCGATGTAGAGGTTCTGCTCCACGTTGGTGGTGCACTCCCAGCCCGACCAGATGAAGTAGCGCTGCCCGTTGTACGTCACGGGCACGCCGTCGATCGCCCACCGGTCGCCGGGCAGGGCCAGCCGGACCTCGCGGGTGTAGCCGGTGTCCGGCGAGGTCGAGCTGATCGCGTACATGCGGTGCGCGGAGTCGTTGCCGGCCGTGAAGTAGATGTAGTAGCGGCCGTTGTCGCGGACGATCTCCGGCGCCCACACCGAGCCGAGGTTGTCCGCGTCGCGCCAGACCAGGCGCGCCGGCGCGGCGGCCAGGCCGTCCGGGGACGACGCCTGGCGGACCTGGATGCCGCCGCCGCCGACCTGCGCCGAGATGTAGTTGCCGCCGACGCGGATCACGCTCGGGTCGGCGGCGCGCAGGCCCGTCCGGCCCAGCGCGGAGAACCCGCAGGCGTCGGCCGCGTCCGGTTCGGCGGCGAGGGCGGGTGGCCCGGAGAGCAGCAGTGCGGCGGTGGCGGCGGCTGCCGCGAGTCGCCTGATCGGTGTCGTGGTGCGTCCGATGCCGGAGGAGGTGCGCATGGGGGCTCCTTGGCGGTGCAGGGAACCGCGCGTGCCCGCACGTCCTCCGGCGGCTGCGGTCGTGGGACGGTGGCGCGACAGGGAGGTCAAGACTAGCGAGCCGGACGCCGCTCCTGAAGCCGAGAGCGGGCAGGTCAGGGTGAGGGCACCCGATCGCCTGACGTGACGTCGTCCCGACCGGCCGCAGGCTCCCGGTCGGCGACCCGCGGGCCGACCAGCACGACCGGGACGGGGGAGCGGTCGAGCAGGCGGCGGCTCGTGGACCGCTCACCCGTGGGGGTGCAGCCGACGACCAGCAGGGCGGCGAGCCTGGCGTGGCGGAGGAGTCCGCTCACGGGGTGGGACCGGGCCACCCGCGCGTCGACCGGCACGCCGGGGTGCCGGCGTGCGCAGTCGCCCAGCACGGCGGGTGCGCCCGGCGTTCCGGCGGCGGGTCGCCCACCCGTGCAGCGGACCGCGCGCAGACCCGTGCCCAGCACCGCGGCCAGGGCGAACCCGGTCAGCGCCGTCGTCACGGCGAGGTGCTCGTCCACGCCGATCAGCGCGGGCAGGTCGCCCCGCCACGCGCCACCGGGCGGGACGGCGACGACCGGGCACCGCGCCGAGGCGGCCACGGCGAGCGCGAGAGCCCGGTCGGCCCCGGTCTGCGACCCGGTGACGATCAGGTCCGCGGTGGACGACTCGGCCACCAGCGCGTGGGCGACGGACGGGTCCGCGGCGGGGTGCCCCGGCGCCGGGCTCAGGGGCCGTGCCACGGTGGTGCCGTCGCCGCGGCGCCGGGCGTACGCCGTCGCCCACCGCGCGGCGTCGAGGTCGTCGAACTCGCCGGCCCTCCCGAGGACGACCCGCGCGACCCTGCTCGGTGTGGTGATCGTGGCGACCTCCGGTGCCTCCTGAGCACGCGACGGCGGGAGCCGCGGGCGTGTTCGGCGATGGTCCGTCGAACGGTGGCAGACCGGCGAGCACCCCGATAGGGTCCTACGACCCTGCGCCGCGCGTGGTCGGGCGACGGCAGCGGGGTGGCACGAGCACGGACAGGGTGGCCGAGTGCCGCCGGTCGGCGGTGACCCGGCCATCGGCCGGTGCCGCTCGGTCGGTGCCGCGTGCTCGGTGCCGCGTGGTCGGGTCCGGCGGCGCGTGGTCGACCGTTGCCGGCGGGGTGGCCCGTCACGCGGCGGCAACCTGGCCGCGCTCCTCCCGTCACACTGCCGTGTCCAGATCGGTGGCCGCCCTGTCGTGTCCCGGGCGCGGGCGCGGGTACCCGTGGGCGGTCGCGGGAGGTTCGTCGTGCGGGTGGTCCGGTCCGGTCGGGTGGAGGTCGGGTCGTTGCTGCGGGCGCTCGCGGGGCGCGGGCTCAACTACGACCCGGCGGAGGTGCGGGGGCCGGCGTGGACGTTCGACGTGCACCGGCACGAGTTGGGCCGGGAGGCGGTCGGGCCGCCGGTCGAGGACGGCGTGTGGTGGCGGGCCAGGGCGCTGGTGGCCGGGTACGAGTTCAGCCCGCCCGGGATCGTGCGCGCGTACTACGAGCCCGGCTCGCCGTTGGAAGGGCGGGACATGCTGCTGCAGGCGCGGCTGCCGGGGCTGCGGTTCCTGATGGGCGTGCGGGTGACCGACGTGCGGGACGAGACCGGCGGCGGGCGGACGACGTGGGGCTGGGGCTACCAGACCCTGGAAGGCCACCTGGAGCGGGGCCGGGTGGACTACTCGGTGGTCAAGGACCACGCCACCGGTCGGGTGGAGTTCGTCGCGCGCAGCCACTCGCAACTGCACCCGCGTGCGCCGTGGTGGATGCGGTGGGGGTGGCGGTTGTTCGGGCGGCGCGTGCAGCTGCGGTTCTACCGGCGGGCCGGTCTGCGGTTGCGCCGCCTGGTCCACGAGCCGGTGGCGGTCGCGCCGACCGCGGTGGAGCGGGTCACCGGATGGGGTGTGTGCGTGCCCGATCCGGTGCGGTGACGGCGGCCGCCCCGTCGGACGGGTGGCCGGTGGCGACCGCGGCCCGCCCTGCGACCGCCTCGATGACGAGCGCGCCGTCGCCTTGACGTGACCACCGGGCGGGATCCCGGCGTCGTCGGGGAAGGGGACGCCGTGCCCTGGGGCCGGGCGGTTCTCCTCGCCGCGGACGCGCCGTGCTGACCGGGAGCGTGCCCGGCACGGCTGTCCGCGGAACCCGTCCGGAGGGGGCACGACCATCCTTTCGGGACACGACGCGCGACCGGCGGTGACGACCGGGTGCGAACCCGGCCTCGTAGGTGTCGAGTTGCCGGCACGAAGGGGTCACGGCTCCGCAGGCGTGCGCCGGCCTGGACACACTGGCACCGGAAGCGGGCGAACCGGTCCGGCCACGGGTCGGGGAACGGGAGGTCTTCGGGTCGTGGACTTCGACGTCGTGCTCGGCATCGACTCGGCGAGCTTCTCCGCCGGGGTCGACAAGCTCAACAAGGACCCCAAGACGCACGCCGCCTTCTTCAAGGGCGACTACCGCAACGACACCGTGTCGGGCACCTGGGAGGTCGAGGGGAAGTCGCCCGCCTTCGAGTTCCGGCCACCGGACCCGGCCCGGTGGCGGCAATCGGTGAACGCCAAGGGCGAGCACCCGACCGGCGACCCGCCGACCGGCAACGTCTTCGTCCTGGCGATCCCGAAGCTGCGCCTGGTGTTCACGATCGACGGCGCGCAGGCCGACCTGGCGCCCGGCGTCGAGTTCTACGGGCAGGCGGCACTCGCCGACGGCACGTTGTCCATCACGCCGCTGTCCATCTGGGCCGACCCGTCGACCATGAGCACCGCCGAGAAGGCGATCGTCAACGGCCTGATCCTGCCCAAGGTGTACGACAAGCTGGGGCCCGTCCTGAGTGGCCACAAGGTGCCACCGCAGACCATCACCATCGGCGACCTCGGGTTCACGCTGACCGTCGTGGAGGTCCTGATCACCGGCGGACGCCTGGTGATCGTGACCACGGGCGACACCTCGACGGCCGTGCCGCTGCCCGGGGAGTGGCCCGCGAAACCGGTGTTCGCCGTGGTCAACCGCGCGTACGCGCAACGCCTGGCGACCGAGGTGGCGCGGGCCAACAGGAACAAGACGCTGTACGACGGGACCGAGAAGAACGACCGCGCCAAGCTCACGGTCCACGCGGTGCTGGCGAGCGTGGACGACATCGCGATCGACAAGGACGACGCCACGGTGTGGTCCGGAGCCCTCGACGTGGCGTTCGACGCGGTGGCCTCCTACCTCGGCATCCCGTGCGCGTTCAAGAAGTCCAGCGACAGCCTCTGACCGGACCCCAGGACGGTGACCACGATGCAGTACCGGGTGACCCTGACACCGCCGAAGCCGAAGCTGACGGTGAAGATCTCGGCGGACTCGGCCCAGAAGTTCTCCGCCAAGATCATCGACTTGGACTTGAGGGAGGTGCACCTGCGGCCGGACGGCAGCTGGATCGACAAGGCCCTGCTGGAGCTGGTCAAGTTCCTGGTCGACGCGGTGATCAGGAAACTGCTGCCCGCCCTCCGGGACAAGATCAAGGGCAAGGTCATCCCGGTGAACCTCAAAGACCCGATCGGCTACACGGTCACGGTCGGGGGCACGCCGATCACGTTCACGGCGAAGGACCTCGACCTCGGCACCCACGAGGGCAACCTGCTGGTGACGGGCAGGATCGAGGTGGGGTCGTGACGTCGCCCCGGGCGTTCACCGTGCCGCCACCGCCCGCCCTGCCGCTGGCCCGCACGGTGCGGATGCCCGAGCACGTCGGCTACCCGTCGGGCGCGTTGTCGCTGCGGTTCGCGGAACTGACCGTCGAGCCGGAAGAGGGGCCCGCGGCCGTGCCGGTGTCGGACGGCGACCGCACGGTCGTGGCGCTGCCCCCGCTGGTGGTGCGGGCCCGGTACGCGATCGACGCGACCCCCGACCGGGTGGCGACCGTCGACGGGGGCGGCGACCTGTCGGTGCTGCCGGCCGAGGCCACCGCGCCCAGGTCCGCGGACGAGGACGACAAGCACCCCGCGTGGCTGGACAACGCGCGCAACCAACGCATGCGGCTGGCGCAGACCGAGAACGGCCGCAGCCTGCTCAACCTGTACGGGCTGCACGAGGACGTGTACGCGGAGCTGTTCGACGAGAACCTGAGCAGCTTCACCCGTGACGTCTGGACCGTCAACACCGGCACGACGCACATGGCGACGGACACGCACGGCGCGGTGAAGAGCGGTGAGCCCGCGGTCAACGACCCGGAACGGCGCTACGAGGACCCCTTGGGCGGACAGGGCGACTACAACCACAACGCGTTCGTCCGGCAGTTCGCCGCCGCCAACTACGTCCTCATGCTCGATCCCGACTACGACCCGCTGGACCCGCCCACGTCGGGCAAGTACTACGACGCCAGCATGGCGACGTTCGCCTTCGGGGACCTGGTGGAGCGGACCGGGAACAACAAGGACCAAACCCACCCGATGACCCGCGAGCAGGTCTACGTGGCCGTGGACGACCACGAAGCCGACCTCCCCGCCATCACCGAGGAGGTCCGGCGTCGGTTCCCCGCCGTGCTCAGGCCGTTCGCCGACGACGTCGACTGGGACGGCTGGGACGAGCAGGAGCGCGAGCTGATCCAGCGGTTCCACCGCATGGCGTGGGAAGGCCGCCGGGCGTTGCGGGCGGCGGCCGTGCCGACGACGTTGTTCGAGGGCGCGGGCTCGGGTCGGATCACCGGCGCGGCGGCGGTCACGGACCCGTCCGGTGTGGTGCGGGTCGAGTTGCCGGTGTTCGACCTCGTGCTGGACGACGAGGGCTGGAGCGGCGCGGCGGCCGGGGTGGCGCGGGAACGGCTGGCCGCGGCGGGGTTCGTGGCGGATCTGGTGCGGGACGCGGTGGCCGAGCGGCTGCGGGTGGCGGTGGTGGCCGGGGATCCGGCCCTGGTCGGGGATCCCGGCCGGTGACCGCGACCGACGCGGTGCCGTCCGTGACCGCGCTCGGGTCGGGAACGGGGGCGGACCCGGTCACCGACGCGTGGCGGACGTTGCTGTCCGGTGATCTGGACCGGTACCACTCGCTGCTGGACAAGGCGCTGGCCCCGCAACGCGACTACCTCACCGACGCCGAACGCGCGCTCTACGACGGCGGGAAGAGGCTGCGGCCGTTGTTGTTGGCCCTGTCGGCGCGTCTGGTCCACGGTCCGGGTGGGTTGCCGGACAAGGTGGTGCGGGGTGCGGTGTCGTTGGAGATGTTGCACGTGGCGACGTTGATCCATGACGACGTGGTGGACGAGTCGGCGGTGCGGCGGGGTTTGCCGTCGGTGAACGCGGCGCGTGGGCCGGGCGAGGCGGTGATCGTCGGGGACATGCAGTTCGTGCAGGCGGTGCGGGGGTTCGTGGACTGCATCGACACCGGGCGCGACCTCGGCCTGGTGAAGTCGGTGCTGGACGTGGCCTACCGCATCTGCTGCGGCGAGCTGGACGAGCTGCGGGTGGACCCGTCGTGGCGGACCGGGGTGCTGGTGGAACGCTACTGGCGCACGATCGACCGCAAGACCGCCGTGCTGTTCGCGTTGGCCTGCGAGTGCGGTGTGGCGTTGGTCGACGGGCGGACCCGGGACGTGCGGCGCATCGGGCACTACGGCCGGCGGGTCGGGCGTGCCTTCCAGGTGATGGACGACCTGTTCGACCTCACCCAGGACGAGTCGGCGTCGGGCAAGCCGCGCGGGGTGGATCTGGCGCGTCGCCGGTTGTCGTTGCCGATCGTGTACGCGATGGCGGAGTTGGGCGAGGACCACCGGGTGAGCCGGTTCCTGCGCGGCGAGCTGCCCGCGCCGGAGGACGTGACGCCGTTGGTGGACGAGGTGCGGGCGACGGCCGGGTTCGCCCGCGCGTATGCCGAGGCGCGTCGTCAGGCGTTGGACGCGGTGGAGTACCTGCGTCCGTTCCCCCGCAACCCTTACCGCGACGCGTTGGAGCGCATCGCGTTGCACGTCGTGGACCGTGGCCGCTGACCACCACCGGGAGCGCACCGTGGGCGAAGGCTTGTTCCGATTCGTGTTCAACACCCTCCAGCCGAGGATGGCCAGGGCGGGGACCAGGTTCTACCTGCCCACCGTCCTGACCAACCTCACCGACTCCGGCGGCGGCAAGGTGCTGCCCCTGCACGCCGACCGGTGGGAGATCGGAGGGATCGGCGGCGAGAGCGGCAACACCATCAACAACATGTTCGCCTCGGCGTTCAACGCGGAGTTCGACAGGCAGGTCCGGAGGCAGCCCGAACTGTATGACCCGCGCGTCCAGATCGGGCAGTACAAGGGCATCCCGACCCCGGACCGGAAGCCCGCCACGCTGAACGTCGCGGAGGTGACCGTCGACGGGCTCCAGAACGCCCGCCTGCGGCCGGAACCGGCGGTGCGCCGGCAGGGCTCCGGCTACACCTCGCGGCTCACCATCGCGTTCGGCACGTTCCCCGAACTGCCCGCGGCGATCACGGTGACCGGCGGCTTCCGGCTCGACCAGTGGCTCAGCATCGCCGACGCGAAGACCGGCGAGGTGACGACCAACCACCACAAGGCCCCCTTCGACTGGCCCACCTTCAACGTGGCGGGCAACGGGACGTTCGTGCTGCTCGTCACCGACCTGTGGGCCGACGTCGACTGGACCGTCACGGTGGACGACGAGGGACGGCCCGCCATCGGCGTCCAGGCGCTGCACACCCGCGGCGGGGAAGCCGAACGGCCCACCCTGAAGCTCGACGACGTCCGGTTCGAGAAGGGCAACCCCTACGTCAACCCCGAAACCTGGAAGCGCGCGGCCACCCTCGCGCTCAACAGCGACGACGGCCAACGGGAACTCGTCGCGCGCATCCAGGACACGCTCAACGAGCCCGAGCACCGCCGGAGCCTGGCCGCCGAGCTGACCAAGAACCTCCGCTCGACGCTCGACCGGTCCATCGGGGCGGCGAGCGCGTCCACGTCCGTGGACGACGACCTGTTCCAGCGGTTCCGCCGAGCGGTCAACAACCCGAAGAGCGACTACTACCTGCCCGTCGGCGTCTTCTCCGTCACCTCGCCGCCGCTCGACCCCTACCGGCCCGAACCGTTCACCTTCCCGGTGACCGTGCTGGACACGCCCACCGACATCACGTTGCAGGGCAACGAGCTGGTCGGGGCCGCCAACGCGCTCGCGCCGGCCGACGAGCTGGTGTTCGACCCCGGCGTCGAAGCCGTCGTGCGGCTGTCGACCCTGCCCGACGGGACCGAGGTCGAGGTCCCGGACGCGGGTGGGCACAAGCGCACGCGCATCCTCAAGGCGCCCCTCAAGCTCACCGGCACGGTCGTCGTCAAGATCAAGGGGCAGGACCCCTTCGACGGCCCGTACTCGGTCAGCGTCACCAAGTCCGAGGTCCACGTCGTCCTGGCGACGAGCGGCGGCGAGCACGACGCCCTCGACACCCTGACGATCAGGTGCACGGGACTCGACGTCCGCGCCGAACCCGCCGACATCACCGTCACCGCCGAGGTCGGCGACAGCTTCGAGCAGATCATCAACAAGGAGCTGAACAAGCCGGAGAACAAGCGGAAGGTGGTGGACGGGATCAACCGGGAACTGCGCAAGGAGGAGATCCTGGGCGAGCTGAGCGCCGCGATCACCACCAACACCCGCGCGCTGCTGACGGCCCGACTGGACGGTCCGGCATGACCGGCCGGTCGCCCGAGCGGTTGCTGGAGGAGGTGAAGGGGTTCGTCACCGGGAGCGGCGCCGAGCGCACCTTCGCGATGGCGCCCGACGCGCTGGGCTCCGACAGCGTCCGCGACCTGGTGCGGGGTTCGTTCCCCCTGACCGACGGCAAGTGGGTGCTGACCGCCGTGCCGTCGGACGAGCCGCGGTTGCGGGACGGGACGGTCGTGCTGACCGGCACGTCCACCACGCTGCTCGGCGTCGAGGCCCCCCGGCTCCACCTGTCGTTCGACCTGGCCGACCAGGGCAAGGTCGCGTTGCTGGTCACCCTGGAGCCGAAGGACTGGAACCCGGGCGTGTCCTTCCCGTCGTGGCGGGACGTCGCGCCGGAGGTGGTGGGCCTGGTGTTCGACCAACCCCGGCTGCGGTGGTCGAGCATCACGCGCGACGGCACGTCCACCGGGTTGAACCTGGCCGCGGCCGAGGTCCGCAAGCAGGGCACCCTGGCCGCGCTCGCGGTGTTCCCCGACCTCAGGCTGCGCGAGCCGCGCGGTGCGCTCGACGCCGACCCGGTCCGGATCGGCACGGTCCCGTCCGACCCGCTGGTCGTCGGCGGGCTCCGGCTCCCGCTCGCGTTCACCGCGGTCGTGGTGCCCGCGCCGGAGCCGTGCCTGGAACTCGGCAGCAGGATCGTCGTCGGCCACGGCGTGCCCGACGTCCCGGTGTCGATGCGCACCCGCGACCTGAAGACCTACCTCATCCTGGACTCCGACCTCACCGCGCTGTCGCGGTACGCGCTGACCGCGTTCGCCGACTTCCTGCACGGCGCGAAGGTCGCCGACGTGGTGAAGGACGTGCTGGAGGTGCCGGAGACGATCGTCCTGCGCCACCTGAGCGCGGTCGTCGGCCTGGACCCGGTCCGCCTGGCGTCCGTCGCGCTGAAGGTCGGCACCGGCAAGGCGTTGACCATCATCCCCGACCAGGTCGCGGTCCCCGACGTGGTCCTCACGTTCACCGTCGAGGACCCGACCGGCGAGCGCGAGATCACCGCCCTGCTCGCCGGCACGTTCCGGTTCCTCGGCAAGTACGACCTCGACGTCTCGGCCTACTACACGCCGACGCGGCTGACCTTCACCGGCGTGCTCGACCCCACGACCGAGATCCCGCTGTCGGAGGTCGTCCGGAAGTACCTGCCGAGCACGACCTGGCTGCCCGCTCTCACGCTCAACCGGCTGGAGCTGTCCGCTGACCTGCGCACCAGGCAGTTCTCGTTCGGGCTCACGGTGGTGAGCGACTGGGCGATGCCGGTCGGGGCCGCGGCCCTGCACCTCACCGAAGGCACGCTCGACCTCGCCTACCGCGCGGGCGAGGGGTTCGACGGCGCGATCAGCGGCAAGGCCACCGTCACCGGCCGCGATCAGGGGAAGGTCGCGTCGTTCGCCGCGACGATCGCGGTGCGCTCGGCCGGGTTCGAGCTGAAGGGCACCTTGTCGGAGGTGTCGCTCACCAAGCTCGCCGACGCGTTCGCCGACGCGGGCGTGGTCACCGGCTCCGGCGTGCCCGAGATCACCCTGCGCAAGGCCGCCGTCGTGGTCCGCCGCAGCAAGGACGCGGCACGCGCACTACGCGTCACGGGCGCCGCCGGCTACGAGTTCGCGGCGGGCGCCTCCCTCGACATCGACAAGTTCGGGCAGGTCACGGTGCTGTTCGCGGCGCGCCGGACCGGCGCGTCCCCGGTGCGCCTGGCCTACGCGAACGCCGCGACCGGCGGGACGGGGCAGGCGGGCTTCCTGGTCGGCATCCTCCTCGTGCCCGACTGGAACCCCAAGGCGATCTGGCCGCCGCTCGGCGACGTGTTCGACCACGTCACCGTCCGCGACGCCGCGCTGCTGCTGTCCACCGACCGGTGGACCGACCCGTTGCCCGGCCTGGAGGACCTGCCCTACCCGGTCGAGCAGGGCGTGACGTTCGCCGGGTCGCTGCTGCTCACCGAGAAGGCGCTCAAGGTCCTGTCGGACATCCTGCCCCCGCGCGCCGAACTGGACCTGGCGGCGATCATCGACACCGCCGAACCGCTCAAGTCCACCATCCGCGGCACCCTCCCCGAGCCCGGGACCATCGGCGCGGTCGAGTTCACCAGGCTCGTCGTCAGCCTCGCGCCGACGAAGTTCTCGCTCGAGGCCGACGCGAAGTTCACCGTGCACGGCGAGACGCTGCACCTCGTCGGCCGCGGCGCGATCGACCTGAAGCCGCCGGCGCTGGACCTGTCGGTCGCCATCGAGAACTGGGTCAACCCGTTCGGCATCCACGGGCTGACCGTCAAGTCGTTCGGCCTCGGCTTCACCGTGGACGCCTCCGGGCTGTCGATCGGCCTGATCGGCACGTTCCTCATCGGCTCCGGCGACGACGCGTTCACGCTCACCCTCGGCGGGCGGGTGGTGAACTTCGAGGCGCCCAAGGCGTTCGTGTTCAGCCTCAAGTCCCAACCCGGCCACGACCTGACGCTGGCCCGCATCGTCGGCCAGTTCACCGGCACCGACCTCGACCGCGTGCCGCTGCTCAAGGACGTCGTCGTCCACGCGCTGAGCTGCTTCGTGGTCGCCGACCCCAACGGCTGGGACGCGCCCGACGGGACCCACTACGCCAAGGGTTTCGGCTTCGACGTGGACGTGGAGTTCTTCGGCTGGGCGCTCAAGGTCAAGGGCGCGCTCGCGCTGAAGGGCGTCGTCGCCTCCGGGTCGATCGACCCCGCCGTGAAGTACCACGACCTGTTCGAGCTGACCGACGCCACGAACCACGACGCCGGTCCGCACGTCGACCTCGACACCACGGTCATCGGCCAACCCGGCCGCACCTACTTCGACGCCTCCGGCCGGGTCAAGCTCCTCGGCGTGACCGAGACGTTCAGCGGCCACGCCGACTCCGCCGGGTTCCGGCTCACGTTCGGCACGGACCTCGCCGGCCTCTTCCACACCACGATGAGCGCCACGCTGTCCACGAAGGACGGGTTCGCCGGCGCGTTCAGCGCCGGCACCTACGGCTTCGACCTCACCCTCCGGGGCGACGTCCGCGTGGCCGGGATCACGATCATCCCCAAGGGCGTCCGGATCAAGGTGCCGAACGCGCGCCTGACGCTCTCGTGCCGGGTGTCGGCGCGGTCGGCGGGCCTGCACGCCGACCTCCGCCTCGACTGGAAGTCCGTGCGGCTCGACCCCGCCATGGACCTCGCGGTCAGTGCCGACGTCCTCACCGACGTCCCGAAGGCGATCGCCGCCTGGATCTCCGAGCACGCCGCGGAGTTCTTCGAGGTCGTCCTGGAAGACGTCGGGAAGTGGCTCGCCCTGCTCCTCGACGGCGCGCTGTGGGTCGGGCAGAGCGCGATCGACATCGTCAAGGTGCTCTACACCCACTTCCGGCAGTCCGTGGCGGCCGTCGCCGACGCCCTGCTCGACCTCGGGAAGCACGGCATCGACGAGATGGCCAAGGCGCTGGTCGACGTCTGCGGCATCACGATGAAGGAAGCGTGGAAGCTGCTGGAGAAGAACTGCGCCGTCACCAAGGCCGCCAACGCCCTCTGAAGGGAAGACCGCATGAGCGACGTCGCCTTCGGCCTCTCGGCCGGCACCCTGAACGACATCGCGGGCACCGTGTACCGGCGGCAGTACCCGCGGTACTTCAAGGACGGCAGGACCTTCACGAAGGACGGCAAGGAGTACTCGCTGTCCTGGGACGTCAGGCAACCCCCGGCGTTCGACCTGAAGTCCCCGGTGGACCGGCACCGCCTGGCGCACGACCTGCTCGGCGACGCGGACCCGCCGGGGATCGGCCGGGACGAAGTCCTGCGGATCCTCTCGGCGTCCGACCGGCGCGACGCCTTCCACGTCGACCTGAAGCAGGTGGACCTCACCCTCACCATCGACGGGACACCCGCGCACAACACCGTCTCGGTGCGCGTCGTCACCTCGATCAACGGGTCCGGGCACAAGCTCGTCATCACCCCGCTGAGCGCGAAGGTGTCGACCGGCCAGCAGCTCCCCGACTGGGTCTACAACGAGCACGTCGTCCCGATCGTGCTGGAGGCCGCGCGCCAACTGCTCGCCGGCATGCCCCTGCCGATCCCGACCGTCGCGGGGATCGCGCTCGGCCGGCCCGTCGCGCACGTGGCCGACGACCACCTGGTGATCACCGCCAACCTGTCCGGGAAGTCCCTGCCGACCGACGAGGCGGGTCCGTGGCCCGCCACCCCGTTCTTCGCCCAGCTCGGTCCCGACACGATCCGGGCCGTGACCGACGTCGGCACCCGGTACCTGGAAGGGCGGACCGCGTCACCGCACGACCAGACGGGCATCGGCCTCGGCACGGCCTACTACAAGGCGACCGTGGCCCTGCACGGCGTGCGCGCCGACGGCCGGGTGTCCGACGACCGCACGATCACCGTGTCGGCGCGGGTGACCGGCGGCGGGGCGGCCGGGATCAACTGGTTCTTCGGCGGGTCGACCGACGGGTTCTTCGCCCTGGAACTGATCCCGGACCCGGTCGCGGACGTGCGGCTGGACCTGGACGACGCGGTGCTGTCCGCGAAGACCGTGCACGTGGGTCACGTGACGCTCAAGCTCACGCCGACGCGGGGCGACATCGTCAGCGCCGTGCTGGCGTGGGTGACCAACGCGCTGTCCGGGCTCATCAGCCCGTTCGTCCGCCAGGCCATGACGGGCATCAGGTTCGACGTCTACCGCGTGCCCACGCTCCACGTGGACCTGGAGGGCGTCCACTTCGACGTGTCGCCGAAGGACCTGGACCTGTCGGCGCACAACGGCACGGTGGAAATCACCGGCCGCCTGCACGTCGCCCGCCGCTGACCGCCCACTGCGGACTATCCACGGCCGAATCCCGCCGCCGGCCGCTGGATCTCCGCCGCGGGCCTTCCGCCGCTGGATCTCCGCCGCCGGCCTCCCGCCGCCGAATCCACTCCGCCGCCTCCCGCCGCCGACTTCCCGCGGCGGCAGCCCGGGGCGGTGCCCGCCGCGTCGCGCGTGGCTGCTGCGGCGGCACCCGAGGCGTGCGGTGCCACCCGGCCGCGTGGTCCGAGGGCGGTTGACGGTGAGGCACCTCGGGACCGCCCACGTGCGACCTCGCCGCGTGGCCGCCGTGCCACCTCGCTGCGTGGCCGCGCGGAGGGTCAGGGCGGCGGCACCTCGGGGCCGTCCACGCGCCAGCGGTTCTTGTAGTTCCCGCCGATCGGCTCGTCCCACCCGGTCGCGCGGTACGTCACGCCGCCGAACTCGAACTGGAACCTGTTCAGGCCCACGAGCGCGTGCCGGGGACCCAGCACCCGCCACGCCACGGATTCCGCGGCGTCGTGGTAGAACTTCGACTTGCTGCGGTCGTTGTACGCCGAACTCTCGTGCGGGTTGGGGTAGAACTTGTAGGTGCCGCGCAGCTCCTGCAGCTCCGGCTTCCCCTCCTTCCGCGTCACCTCCACCTCCACGACGGCCTTCACGCCGCGCACGAGCCCCTTGCTGCTCAACTCCACCCCCTTCACGCTCACGATCTTCACGCCGGTGATCGCTGCGGTCATCTGGTCCTCCTCGGGTGGTGGTCACCAGAGTTCGGTGCCCGGGCCGGACCGTCAATCACCCCGTCCGGTGGTGCCGAACCGGGATGTCGGGCACCGCGTAGCCTGCTCGGCATGGATCTCGGTCGGGTCTTCGCCGGCGTGCCCCGGGTCGGGAGGGTGGGCGGCTGCGCGTACTGCTATTCACCGTCCGACCTGGAGCTGCTGGGCGGCGATCCGGCGGCGGTGCCGGACGACCTCGTCGGCTCCTTCGCGCGAGAGGTCACCGACCACTGGTCGGAGGACCAGTACGGCTTGATCTGGCGCGGGCTCGCGCCGCGGATCCTCGCGCTGGTCGAGGCGTCGCCCGACCGGCTCCTGCTGCGCGGCTTGACCCATGCCCGCTTCCCCACGTGGCCGGACGACGAGCAGCGCGCGGTTCGGGCCGCGCTCCGCGCGATGCTGGCGGACGCCGTGACCGATGGCCGGCCCGCGTCCTCCGTGGAGGAGCTGATCTGCGCGGCGGCCCACGTCGACCACGACCTGACGCCGTGGTTGGCCCACCTCCACACGATGACCGGTGACGACGCGGACGCCGGGATCGCGCGCCTGGCGCGGTACTGGGCCGCAGACCTCGCGGCGGGCGGCGAGCCGAGCCTGTGGTGGTTCCCCCGGGACCCGGCCGCGCCGATCCGGGACTGGCTGCGCTCCGACGAGTTGCACCGGCGTCTGTCCCGGACGGGTGACCGCGACGCGCTGATCGCCATCGCCGAGGTGTGACCCGATCACCGGGGATCGGTCACCGGGGATCGGTCACCGGTAGTGCTCCTACGTTTACGGTCGGCCTGGCAGTCGTCTTCACCTGTTTCCCGAGAGATTGCACCCTTGACGCTGTAGAGATCGGATGTCTAGCCTTCGAGCCGTCGTGTTGCCCCGTGAGGAACACAGGTGCGAAGACATGAGCGTTCAACGGAGAGCGCTACGGCGGCGTGCCGCCGTGGTGACGGCCATAACCGGGTTCTCCCTGATCACAGCGACTGGCGCCGCCCCGGCGCAGGACATCGGAGGGCGTGAACGGGTGCCCGCCTCCTCGGCTTCGACCCTCTGGTACGACGAACCGGCCGCCAACTGGGAGTCCCAGGCCCTGCCCATCGGCAGCGGCGCGCTGGGCGCGATGGTGTTCGGCGGTCTCCAGAACGAGCAGCTCCAGTTCAACGAGAAGACGCTGTGGACCGGTGGTCCCGGCTCGCCCGGCTACGACTTCGGCAACTGGCGCACCCCGCGCCCCGACGCGATCAAGCAGGTGCAGGACCGGATCGCCGCCGAGGGGAAGGTCAGCCCGACCTGGGTCGCCTCGGTGCTCGGCCAGCCCAAGACCGGGTTCGGCGCCTACCAGACGTTCGGCGACCTGCGCATCTCCCAGCCCGAAGCGCCGCAGGGCGTCACGGGCTACCGGCGCAGCCTCGACATCGCGAACGCGACGGCGGGCGTCACCTACCAGGCCGGCGGCACCACGTTCTCCCGCGAGTACTTCGCCTCCGCCGCCGACGAGGTCGTGGTCGGCCGGTTCAGCGCGTCACGGCCGGGCAGCATCAGCTTCACGGCGTCGGTCACGACACCCGACAACCGCTCGAAGACCGTCACCGCGCGCGACGGCCGCATCACCGTGGCGGGCAACCTCAACGACAACAAGATGCGCTTCGAGTCGCAGGTGCAGGTCCGGACCACCGGCGGCACCCGCACGGACAACGCCGACGGGTCGGTCACCGTCTCCGGCGCGGACGAGGTCGTCCTCGTCCTGGCCGCGGGCACCGACTACGCCGACCGGTACCCGACCTACCGCGGCGACGACCCGCACCGCGCGGTGACCTCCCGGGTGGACGCCGCCGCGCGCAAGCCGTACTCGCAGCTGCGCTCGCGGCACGTGGCCGACCACCGCGCGCTGTTCGACCGGGTCTCGCTGGACATCGGCCAGTCCATGCCGGACATGCCCACCGACGACCTGCTGCGCGCCTACCGCGTCGGGGAGCTGCCCGCGCCGAACCGCAAGGCGCTGGAGGCGTTGTTCTTCCAGTACGGCCGCTACCTGCTGATCGCGTCGTCCCGGGCCGGGTCGCTGCCCGCGAACCTGCAGGGCGTGTGGAACAACTCGACCTCGCCGCCGTGGAGCGCCGACTACCACGTCAACATCAACCTCCAGATGAACTACTGGCCGGCCGAGACCACCAACCTCTCGGAGACCACGACGCCGTTCTTCGACTACGTGGACTCCATGGTCGCGCCCGGCACGAAGACCGCCGCGGACATGTTCGGCAACGACGGGTGGGTCGTGCAGAACGAGACCAACCCGTTCGGCTTCACCGGGGTGCACGACTGGGCGACCTCCTTCTGGTTCCCCGAGGCGGGCGCGTGGCTGGCCCAGCACTACTACGAGCACTACCTGTTCACCAAGGACGTGAAGTTCCTCCGCACCAGGGCCTTCCCGGTGATGAAGGCGCTGACCGACTTCTGGGCCGACGAACTGGTGGTCGACCCGCGGGACGGCAAGCTCGTGGTGAGCCCGAGCTACTCGCCCGAACAGGGGGAGTTCACCGCCGGCGCGTCCATGTCCCAGCAGATCATGTGGGACCTGTTCACGAACACGCAGGAGGCCGCGCGGGTGTTGGGGGACAAGGCGGTCGTGAAGTCGACCGGCGACGTCCTGGCCAAGCTCGACCCCGGCCTGCGCATCGGCCGCTGGGGCCAGCTGCAGGAGTGGAAGGACGACCTGGACGACCCGAACAACGACCACCGGCACGTGTCCCACCTGTTCGCCCTGCACCCCGGCCGGCAGATCACCCCGCGGGACGACCCGGAGTTCATCCGGGCGGCCGAGGTGTCGCTGGCCGCGCGCGGCGACGGCGGCACCGGCTGGAGCAAGGCCTGGAAGATCAACTTCTGGGCGCGGCTGCTGGACGGCGACCACTCGCACCTGATGCTGGAGGAGCTGCTCAAGAGCAGCACCCTGGACAACCTGTGGGACACCCACCCGCCGTTCCAGATCGACGGCAACTTCGGCGCGACCGCCGGCGTGGCGGAGATGCTGCTGCAGAGCCACGGCGACGCCGTGGACGTGCTGCCCGCCCTGCCGTCCTCCTGGTCCGAGGGCAAGGTCACCGGCCTGCGCGCCCGCGGCGACGTCACCGTGGACGCCGAGTGGGCGGGCGGCGTGCCCACCAGGATCGTGCTGGACCCGGGGGCGTCGGGGGAGCTGAAGGTCTCCAGCGAGCTGTTCACCGGTCGGTACCGGCTGGTGGAGGAGAAGTCGGGCCGTGCCGTGGAGCACCGGCGCGACGGCCGGACGATCACCTTCGACGCGCACAAGAACCGCACCTATGTCGCCGTGTCGCAGGCGTCGGTCACGCTCAAGGCCCCGGAGCTGGTCGTCGCGGGCACGCCGTTCCAGGCCACGGCGACCGTCACCGCCCGCGACGCCGACCTGCCCGCCTCCCGCCTCGCCATGGCGCTGCCGGACGGGTGGGCGGCCACGCCCGCGAACATCGACGTCCCGGCTCTCCGCCGCGGGCAGTCGAAGGAGTTCACCTTCACCGTCACCCCGAAGACCGGGGCGACGACCACCCGGCTGGCCGTGACGTGGCAGGGAGCGGGCTGGCAGACCGGTGGCGTCACGCTGGTCCGGGTCGAACCGCCGCTGCCGTGCCCGGCGCCGCCGCCGGACGAGGCGCTGGTCGCGTGGGACCCGACCACCGGCGCCGTGGTGGCCGACAAGTCGACCTATGGACGCGACGCGACGGTGGACGGGACCGCCGCCTACGACCCGACCGCGCCCTCCGGCTCCGGTCTGGTGCTGGACGGCCAGACGTACCTGCGGACGCAGCCGCTGACGCTCGGGTTCCTCAAGGAGGCGACGTTCGCCGCCGAGGTCAAGGTCGGCGGCGCCGGCTACCGCCGCCTGTTCGACTTCCAGCCCGGCGGCAACCCCGGCACCGACGGCGTGCTGATCGACCTGACGCCGTCGAACAACGTGCGGTTCATCGGGGCGAACCAGAACGTCACCACCGACGCGGTCGTCCCGACCGGGCGCTACGTGGACCTCGTGGTGGTCATGGGCAAGGGCGGTGAGATCGACGTCTACGTCGACGGCGTCCGGGCCGGCGGGGCGCGGGTCTCCGGTGCGGGCATCAACGGCTGCGCCACTCGGCAACTCCGGTTCGCCGCCGACCAGGACGGCGGCCAGCGGCTGACGGGCGCGGTCGACCGGGCCGCGGTCATCCCGGCCGCGCTGTCCGCCGACCAGGTCGGGAGCTGGCGCACCCGCGCCTTCGGCTAGGCGGTCATCGGATCACCCGCGCCGGTGACGGGCCGCCGGTGGGTGGCACGTCGGCGCGGGGTGCGGTGGCCGGTCCGAACGCGGACGGACCGGCCACCGCATACATCCGATCTATTCGCCGAGAACCATGGACACTGCCCGTACGGCTGGGTATAAATCCATCAAGAGATCCGATGTATGACGAGGTGGTCGAGCGTGAAGCTGCTACGGGTCGGAGCACCGGGTGCGGAGCGGCCCGCCGTGCTGGACGGGACCGGGGTCCCGCGGGACCTGTCGGGCGTGGTCGCCGACATCGACGGCGCGCTGCTCGCCGGGGACGGGCTGGACCGGGTCCGTGCGGCGCTGGCCGGCGGCGCGCTGCCGGCCGTCGCGCCGGGCGAGCGGATCGGGCCGCCGGTCGCGCGCCCCGGCAAGGTGGTCTGCATCGGGTTGAACTACTCCGACCACGCCGCCGAGACCGGCGTGCCGCTGCCCGCCGAGCCGGTGGTGTTCCTGAAGGCCCCTTCCACGGTGGTCGGCCCGGACGACCGGGTGCTGGTGCCCCGGCGCAGCACCAAGACCGACTGGGAGGTCGAGCTGGCGGTCGTCATCGGCCGCACGGCCCGCTACCTCGACGGCCACGCCGAGGCGATGGCCTGCGTGGCGGGCTACGCGATCTCCAACGACGTGTCGGAACGGGAGTTCCAGCTCGAACGGGGCGGCCAGTGGGACAAGGGCAAGTCGTGCGAGACGTTCAACCCGCTGGGCCCCTGGCTGGTCACCGCCGACGAGGTCGCCGACCCGCAGGACCTGGGCCTGCGGCTGCGGGTCAACGGCGTCACCCGGCAGGACGGCAGGACCTCCGACATGGTGTTCGGGGTGGCGGAGGTCGTGCGCTACCTGTCCTGGTTCATGGTCCTCGAACCGGGTGACGTGATCAACACCGGCACCCCGGCCGGCGTCGCCCTCGGGCAACCCGACCCGAAGCCGTACCTGAGGGAGGGAGACGTGGTGGAGGTCGAGATCGACGGGCTCGGCCGGCAGCGGCAGGAGGTGGGGCAGGCGTGACGTCCAGGATCACCGGGATGGCGACGCACGACATCCGGTTCCCCACCTCGCTGGAGCTGGACGGGTCCGACGCCATGAACCCCGACCCCGACTACTCGGCCGCCTACGTCGTCATCACCACCGACGACCCGGACGGGCACGAGGGCCACGGGTTCGCGTTCACCATCGGGCGCGGCAACGAGGTGCAGGCCGTCGCCATCGACGCGTTGCGCGAGCACGTCGTCGGCCGCGACCTGGAGGCCACCATGGCCGACCTGGGCGGCGTGTGGCGGGACATGGTGCACGACTCGCAGTTGCGCTGGCTGGGCCCGGAGAAGGGCGTCATGCACATGGCGATCGCCGCGGTCGTCAACGCGCTGTGGGACCTCAGGGCCAAGCGCGCGGGCAAGCCGCTGTGGGTGCTGCTGTCGGAGCTGAGCCCGGAGCAGGTCGTGGACCTGGTCGACTTCCGGTACCTCACCGACGCGCTCACCCGCGAGGAGGCGCTGGACATCCTGCGCCGCGCCGAACCGGGGCGGGCGGAGCGCCGGGCGCGGCTGCTGGAGACCGGCTACCCCGGCTACACCACCTCGCCGGGCTGGCTCGGTTACGACGACGCCAAGCTGCGCCGGTTGTGCCGGGAGGCGGTGGCCGCGGGCTTCACCCAGATCAAGCTCAAGGTGGGCACCGACCTGGTCGACGACGTGCGCCGGATGCGGATCGCCCGGAGCGCGGTCGGACCGGACGTGCGCATCGCCATCGACGCCAACCAGCGCTGGGACGTGGACACGGCCGTCCAGTGGGTGCGGGAGCTGGCCGAGTACGAGCCGTGGTGGGTGGAGGAGCCGACCAGCCCGGACGACGTGCTCGGGCACGCCGCGATCGCCCGCGCCATCGCGCCGATCAAGGTCGCCACCGGGGAGCACGTGCAGAACCGGGTGGTGTTCAAGCAGATGCTCCAGGCCGGGTCGCTGTCCTACCTGCAACTGGACGCCGCGCGCGTGGCGGGGGTGAACGAGAACGTCGCGATCCTCCTGCTGGCGGCCAAGTTCGGCGTGCCGGTGTGCCCGCACGCGGGCGGGGTGGGCCTGTGCGAGCTGGTGCAGCACCTGTCCATGTTCGACTACGTCGCGGTGTCCGGGACCATGGACGACCGGGTCATCGAGTACGTCGACCACCTGCACGAGCACTTCGTGGACCCCGTGCGCGTCGTCGGGGGCCGGTACGCCGCGCCGACCGCGCCGGGGTTCAGCGCCACCATGCGCCCCGAGAGCATCGCCCGCTTCAGCTACCCGACCGGCCCGGCGTGGGCGGCGGCCGACCACCGGAGCGCCTCGTGACCGCGGACTTCGCCGGACTGCGCGCGATCGTGACCGGGGGCGGCTCCGGCATCGGCCTGGCCACCGCGACCCTGCTCGCCGCGCGCGGCGCGCGGGTCGCCTGCCTCGACCTCGACCCGACCGCCGTCCCCGGGCCCCTGGTCGGCGTCACGGCCGACGTGACCGACGCCGAGTCGGTCACCGCCGCCGTCGACCGCGCCGCCGACCTGCTCGGCGGGCTCGACGTCCTGGTCAACAACGCGGGCGTCGGCGCGCAGGGGACGGTGGAGGCCAACCCGGACGACGAGTGGCACCGGGTGTTCGACGTGAACGTGGTCGGCATCGTGCGCACCACCCGTGCCGCCCTGCCCCACCTGCGCCGGTCCGCGAGCCCGTCGATCGTGAACACCTGCTCCATCGCGGCCACCGCGGGCCTGCCCAACCGCGCCCTCTACAGCGCCACCAAGGGCGCGGTGCTGTCGCTGACCCTGGCGATGGCGGCCGACCACGTCCGCGAGGGCATCCGGGTCAACTGCGTCAACCCCGGCACCGCGGACACGCCCTGGGTGCGCAGGTTGCTGGCCTCGGCCGACGACCCCGACGCCGAGCTGGCCGCGCTGCGCGCCCGCCAACCCACGGGCCGCCTGGTGACCGCCGACGAGGTGGCGGGCGCGATCGCCTACCTCGCCGGACCCGACTCCCGGTCCACCACCGGGACCGCGCTCGCCGTCGACGGCGGCATGCAGGGCCTGCGCCCCCGACCCCAGTAGCACCACACCGCCGCACAACCGGAGAACATCGATGAGGATCCCTTCCCGGACCGCCGCCGCGCTCGCGGTCGCGACCATGACCCTGGCCCTCGCCGCGTGCACCAAGGAGTCGCCGGCCGGCAGCGCCCCGGCGGGCGGCGCCGGACCGGGCGGCGTCGGCGTCGACCTGCCCCGGGCCGACTCCGACTTCTGGAACGCCTACGCCCGCTACGTGCCGCAGAAGGCCGAGGAGCTGGGCGTCGAACTCGTGTCCACGACGAACTCCCAGAACAACATCCAGACCGTGATCTCCAACGTGGACAGCATGGTCACGCAGGGCGCGAAGGCCATCGTCATGGCCCCGCAGGACACCGGCGCGATCGGCCCGAAGCTGGACGAGCTGGCGGGCAAGGGCATCCCGGTGGTCAGCGTGGACACCCGCCCGGACAGCGGCAAGCTCTACATGGTCGTCCGCGCCGACAACCGCGCCTACGGCACCAAGGCGTGCGAGTTCCTCGGCCAGAAGCTGGGCGGCAAGGGCAAGGTCGTCGAGTTCCAGGGCGCGTTGTCCTCGATCAACGGCCGGGACCGCTCCGAGGCGTTCAAGGAGTGCATGGACACCAAGTTCCCGGACATCACGGTGTTCGAGGAGCCGACCGACTGGGAGGGCAGCAAGGCGCAGGCCGCGCTGGAGACCCGCCTGTCCACCGACCCCGACATCAAGGGCATCTACATGCAGGCGGGCGGCGTGTTCCTCGACCCGACGCTCCAGGTGCTCAAGCAGCGCAACCTGCTGGTGCCGCCGACCGACCCCCGGCACATCTTCGTCATCTCCAACGACGGCATCCCCCAGGAGTTCGACGCCATCCGCAAGGGCGAGATCGACGCCACGGTCTCCCAGCCCGCCGACAGCTACGCCGGCATCGCCCTGTACTGGGCGAAGCAGGCGATGGCGGGCGTGACGCCCAAGGCCGGCCCCACCGAGCACGGCAGCACCGTCATCGAGCTGCCGAACGGCTTCGAGGACCAGCTCCCCGCGCCCCTGGTGACCAAGGACAACGTGGACGACCCCGCGCTCTGGGGCAACAGCGCCCGGTAGGGCGGACGGAAGGGTGTCACCGATGGACCGATCGACACCCGTCGTCGCGGCGGTCGGCATCGCCAAGAGGTTCGGGCCGACCGTCGCGCTGGCCGACGGGAACATCGCCGTGCTGCCGGGGGAGACGCACGCCCTCGTCGGCCGGAACGGGGCGGGCAAGTCGACGCTGGTCGGCGTGCTGACCGGGGTGCTCAAACCGGACGCGGGCCAGGTCCTCTTCGACGGTGAGCCGGCCCCGCCGATCGGCGACCGGACGGCGTGGCGGCGGCGCGTGGCCTGCGTCTACCAGCACCCGTCCGTGGTCAAGGACCTGTCCGTGGCGGAGAACCTGTTCCTGCACCGGCAGCCGCGCGGGCGGTTCGGCCTGATCTCGCCCGCGCGGATGCGCCGCGAGGCGGCCGAGCTGCTGGAGACCTGGCAGGTGCCGGTGGCCCCCGACCTCCCGGCCCGGGAGCTGTCGGTGGAGCAGCGGCAACTGGTGGAGATCGCCGGCGCGCTGTCGCTGGGCGCGCGGTTCGTCATCCTCGACGAGCCGACCGCCCAGCTGGAGTCCCAGGCCATCCACCGGCTGTTCGACCGGCTCCGGGCGCTGCGCGAGCAGGGCGTGACGTTCCTGTTCATCTCCCACCACCTGCCGGAGGTCTACGAGATCTGCCAGCGGGTGACCGTGTTCCGCGACGCCCGGCACGTGGTGACCGACACCGTGGCGGCGCTGGACCGCGACCGGCTGGTGGCCGCGATGATCGGCGAGGCGCGCGGGCTGGTGCAGGTGGGCGCGGACCGGCCGGCCGTGCCGCCCGACGCCGACCCGGTGCTGGAGCTGACCGGGGTGAGCGTGCCCGGCGCGGTCGAGCACGTGGACCTGACCGTCCGGCGCGGCGAGATCGTGGGCGTCGCGGGCTCGGCGGCCAGCGGCAAGCGGCAACTGGCCGAGGCGATCGCCGGGCTGCGACCCCGCGGCGGCACGGTGGTGGTCGCCGGGCGGCCGGTGCGCGGCGGCACCGTCCGCGCGGCCCTGGCGGGCGGCATCGGCTACCTGCCCGGCGACCGCAACGTGGACGGGTTCGTCGGCGGGTTGTCCATCGCCGAGAACGCCACGATGACCATCGCGGGCAAGCTCGGCCCCGGCGTCCTGGTGCTGCCGTCCCGTCGGGACGCGGAGGCCCGGAACATGATCGCCGAGCTGGACGTGCACGCGGCGGGCCCGCACCAGCCCGTGGGCGAGCTGTCCGGCGGCAACGCGCAGAAGGTCGTGATGGCCCGCGCCCTGGCCAGCGACCCCGAAGTGCTGGTGCTCGTGCAGCCGACCGCGGGCGTGGACGTGCGCTCGAAGGAGTCGCTGCTGGGCGCGGTGGACCGGCAGACCCGCGAACGCCGGGGCGCGCTGCTGGTCTCCGACGAACTGGAGGACCTGAGGGTGTGCGACCGGGTCGTGGTGATGGTGGGTGGCCGGGTCGTGGCCGAGCACCCGCGTGGGTGGGACGAGAGCAGGCTCGTGGCGGAGATCGAAGGAATCGGTGAGGACGATGACCAGTAGCGCGACCGACAGCACGGTGCGCGGGGGCGGCGGTGTGCCGCCCACCCGCGAGCCGGGGAGGCCGGCCAACCGGCTGCGCCTGGCGCGGCTGCGCGACCTGGCGCTGGTCCCCCCGATCATCGCCCTGCTGGTCTACGGCTACACGCTCAAGCCCGACCTGTTCCTGACCAAGGCGTACCTGGTCGACACCGTGCTGAAGTACCAGACGGAGCTGGCGCTGGTCGTGCTGGCCGAGGCGCTGGTGCTGATCGTGGGCAAGTTCGACCTGTCGCTGGAGTCCGTCGTCGGCATCGCGCCCGCCATCGCGGTCTTCATGGTCGTCGGCAGCACCGACTTCCTGGGCGCGCCGTGGCCCGCGTGGACCGTGCTGCCGGTGGCCCTGGTGTTCGGCGCGCTCGTCGGCCTGTTCAACGGGCTGCTGATCGTCAAGTTCAAGCTGTCGGCGTTCATCGTCACGCTGGCCATGCTCATCGCCCTGCGCGGCCTGCAACTGGCCGTGGTGGGCGGCGCGACCATGTCCAACCTGGCCAACCGGATCCCGGTGATCGACTACCTGGGCAGCCTGCGCGTGCTGACCCTGCCGCTGTCGATCTGGATCGTGGTGCTGTGCTTCGCGGTCGGCATCGTCGTCATGGGCTACACCAGGGTCGGGCGCTCGCTGTACGCGGTGGGCGGCAACCCGGCGGCGGCGCGGGCGGCGGGCATCCGGGTCGAGCGGGTCATCTGGACCACCCTGGTGATCGCGGGCGTGCTGGCGGCGTTCGCGGGCCTGATGCTGTCCGCGCGGCTGGGCTCGGTGGCCGCCAACCAGGGCGACGGCATGATCTTCACGGTGTTCGCGGCGGCGGTCATCGGCGGCATCAGCCTCGACGGCGGCAAGGGCACCCTGTTCGGCGCGCTGACCGGGGTCGTGCTGCTGGGCCTGATCCAGAACGTGCTGACGCTCGCGCAGGTGAAGGCCGACCAGATCCAGGCGGTGAACGGCCTGGTGATCCTGGTCGCGCTGGTGCTGGCGCGGCTCACCAGCGGCAAGGCGCAGGACTAGGGAGGGGCGGGGTGCGGACGCGCAGGTTGGGCCGGTCGTCGGTGGAGGTGACCGCGCTGGGCTTCGGCGGGGCGGGCGTGGGCAACCTGGCGCGGGCCGTGGACGACGGGACGGCCGCGGCGACCGTCGCGGCGGCGTGGTCGGCGGGCGTGCGCTACTTCGACACCGCGCCGCACTACGGCCTCGGCCTGTCCGAGCGGCGCGTCGGGGAGGCGCTGCGGCGCCAGCCGCGCGACTCCTACGTGCTGTCCACCAAGGTGGGCCGGTTGCTCGTGCCGGGGCCGGGAGCGCCGGACGACGCCGGGTTCGCCGTCACCGCGCCGCTGCGCCGGCGCTGGGACTTCACCGCCGACGGCGTCCGCCGGTCCCTGGAGGGCAGCCTGGCCCGGCTCGGGCTGGACCGCGTGGACGTCGTGCTCATCCACGACCCCGACGACCACCTCGCCGCCGCGCTGGACGGGGCGTACCCCGCGTTGCACGAGTTGCGGGCGCAGGGCGTGGTCGGGGCCGTCGGGGTGGGCATGAACCAGTGGCAGGCGCTCGACCGCTTCGTCCGCGACACCGACCTCGACGTGGTCATGGTGGCGGGCCGCTACACGCTGCTGGACCAGTCGGCGGGGGAGGTGCTGCTGCCGCGCTGCCTCGACCGGGGCGTCTCGGTCCTCGCCGCCGGGGTGTTCAACTCCGGCCTGCTGGCGACCGACACCCCGGCCGGCCCCTACGACTACCGCCCGGCGCCGCCGGCGCTGGTCGAGCGGGCCGGCGCGATCGCCGCGCGGTGCGCCGCGCACGGCGTGGCCCTGCCCCAGGCAGCCATGGCGTTCGCCGCGCGGCACCCGGCCGTGGCGGGGATCGTGGTGGGGGCGCAGGACGCCGAGCAGGTGCGCCGCAACGCGACGCTGTTCGCCACCCCGGTCCCCGACGCCCTGTGGGCGGACCTGGCGGAGGCCGGGCTGCTCCACGACCCGCGGCGAGGGTGACGACGGCGGCGTGCGCCCGGCACGGCGGGCGTGGTCGGTGCCCCGGGCGGGCGCGGGAGCTGTTGTCCGCCACGCGTTCGTGCCGGGCGACGAGGCCGACCCGGTCGGGGCGAGCACCGCTCCTCTTGGCGGGGTTGGGTGTTACGGTCGGTTCACGCCTTTTCGAGGGAGAAACGTCTCGTGCGCGCCGCCTTTGGCGTTGAGCCGGCAGTTGACGATACCGCCGCCGTTGGTGCTGGTCGTCACGTCACTGCCGACCAGGCGCGGGTACACGTCCGGGGAGAACTCCGACCGGCTCGTATCGGGTGTTTCCCGGTCCGGCATGAGCGGAGAGGCGCGGGAAAGGGCCGCATGGGATCGAATGGCGCGACCGATCGGATCAGCGCGGCGATAACGGCGGGGTTCGGTTCGGTGGCGCATTCGCGTGGAGAACCGGCGGTGCGGGTCCGGTGTGGACTTTTTCGAGCTGTGGTGACGGACGGTGGCGCAGCGGTCCGGCCGAAGCGCTCCGTTGCCGGTCGAACCCGTCCGGCCGTGACGGGATCCGGTCCGCCCGCGACAGCGCCGGGCCCGCCGGTGGTGACCGGCGGGCCCGGGCGTCGTGGTGGTGCGGCGTCAGCCGTGCGCGCGGTGGCCGCGGCTCGTGACCAGGTGGTAGACGGCGAGCACCACGACCGAGCCCAGGATGGCGAGCAGCCAGGTGCTCAGGTCGAAGAAGCTGCCGATGTCGGAGCCGAAGACGGCGCGGCCGATGAAGCCGCCGATGATGGCGCCGACGATGCCGAGCAGCATGGTGATGACGATGCCGCCGGGGTCCTTGCCGGGCATGACGGCCTTGGCGATGGCGCCGGCGATGAGACCCAGAACGATCCAACCCAGGATGCCCATGGTGCTTCCTTGTCCTCGTGCCACGCCGTCTCTCGTGACGCGGCGTGATCGCTACCGCCCCCTGGTTGCCCCACCCGAGCGGGTTTCACACCTCCCGTGACACCCGATGTGGTGGCGGCGGGTGGGCCGGCGGGCCGGGGCGGACCGGGCCGGGGGTGAATTGCGGCCGCAATCGTGCGGAACGCGAAAGGCGGCATTCGCTCGGCACGGGGCGGGAAGTGCGGTTTTCCGACCTTTCCGCTAATGGGGGTGAAGTTCACCCGGTTGTCGGGCATGACGACGCCGGCACTTGCGTGACAGGGTTGCTCCGGCCGGCACGGGTGAAGTCCGGGTGCCCCGTCGGGTGGGCGGGACGGTCCGGCCTGGAAAGGGGCGAAAGCGGTGCCGCGCAGGACGCACTCCGCTCCGGGATCGGTCGCCGATTTACCGGAAACGCTGGCCGAGATCGTCGAAGTGCGGGACTGGGCCGCCCTGGAGGCCGTGTGCGACCGGCACTCCCTGTCCGCGGAGGGCGACCTCGCGGTCCGGCTGCTGCGCGCGCTCGGCCAGGTCCCCGTCGAGGAACTGCGCGCCCGCCCCCGGCTGATGCTGGCGTGGGTCACCGCCTACTACGCGGTGAGCCAACCCCACGGCGGTGAGCTGCGCCCGTTCCTGCGCCACTACGCCGAACTGGGCACCCGCCTGGCCGAGACCATGGACATCGACGGGGAGACGTCGGTGGCCACCCTCGTCACGGTCGGCGCCGCCGCGATGATCGGGCTCCGCCTGCGCGGGGCGGCGGCCGAGGCCGAGGAGCTGGGCGAGCGCCTGACGGCCCGCGCGGCGCGGCTCAGCGCGCTGCCGGGTGGCGACGCCGGACCGCGTCCCGGGTGGCTGGCCGTGCAGCGCGGCCTCACGCGGTCGCTCACGGGCGACTTCCCGGCCGCGGTGGAGCTGTACCGGCAGGCGTACGAGCGCGCCACGGGCGAGCCGGGAGCGGCGGCCACCGCGCTCAACGCCGCCGCGAACCTTGCGATGGTCTTCGGGCACCTCGGCCACGGCGCCCTGGCCCGCCGGTGGCTGGACCGGATGCGGGCGTTCGAGCCGCCCCCCGAGCGGGTCCGGCTGCTGCTCACCGCGGGCGGCACGATCGCCGAGGGCTGGGACGCGCTGGACCGCTACGACGAGGCGGAGCTGGCGGACCGCCTGGCGGTCACCGGGGACGGCACCGCGCAGCTCGAGGTGTGGCCGTTCGTGGCGGCCCTGGTGTTCGCGCACGGGCTGCACCTCGGCGACCCGGCGGCGGCGTTGGCCCACCTGGGCACGCTCGCGCTCGGCCACGCGCCCGGACTCGTCGGGCTGGGCACCGCCTCCCGGGTGATCCGCCGCGCGCACGTCGACCTGCTGATCGCCACCGGCGAGCCGACCCGCGCGCTGCGGCTGATCAAGGAGTCGGACCCGGGGAACACCTGGCTCGCGGTGCCGGCCGCCCGGCTGCGCCTGCTCAACGGCGACTACGAGGCGGTCCGCGCGATGGCCGCGCGCACGTCGTGGCACGAGACCACCTCGCGCCGGGACGTGCGGCAGGTGCTGCTGCTCAAGGCGATCGCCGCGCGGCGCATGGGCGACCGGGACGAAGCCCGCCGGTCGCTGGCGCTGCTGCGCCGCGTCCGCACCCCCGACGAAGTGCTGTCCCTCGCCTCGCTGTCCCCGGCCGACCGCGACGAGGTGATCCGGCTGGGCGACCTGCCGCTGACCGACGAGGCGGCGCACCGCCTGGCGCGCGCCCGGCCGGTGTTCCCCGACCGCGTCGAGCTGGTGGAGCTGACCGCCCGGGAGCAGGTGGTCCTGGCCGAACTGGAGGCCGGCCTGACCGTCGCCGAGGTCGCGCGCAAGCTCGTGGTCTCCGTGAACACCGTGCGGACGCAGGTGAAAAGCGCTTACCGCAAGCTCAGCGCGTCCAGCCGCGAAGGCGCGCTGATGCGGGCCTACGAGCTGGGCGTGCTCTAGCGGAACAGGGTCGAGCCCAGCGGGCGTCCGTCGTCGAACCCCGGCAGCACCAGGAAAGTGCCGCCGGCGGTCGTGGTGGTGAACGACAGGAGGGCGTCGCCGTGGTCCATGCGCGTCAGCGTTCTGGTGAACGTCGCCAGGTCGTTCTGGAAGCTGACGAAGAGCAGACCGGGGGAGGGCTGGTCGATGCTGTAGGAGCGGCGCAGCATCAGGCCCACGCCGACCGCGGCCGGGTGCGCGCGGCGGAGGTGGGCGTCCGCCGGGATGAGGTAGCGCCCGTCCGGCGTCTTCGCGCCCAGGTCCGGGTCGGACGCGATGGTGCCGCCGGACAGCGGCGCGCCGTCGTCCCGGCGGCGGCCGAAGACGGCTTCCTGCTCCGCCACGGGCAACGCGGCGAACCGGACCAGGTCCACCTCCATGCGCCGGACGACGGCGATCGTGCCGCCGGCGACCGGGGAAGGTCCGGCCAGCCAGAGGTCGCGCCGCTGCTGGTCGGCCGTGTGCGGGCCGACGACGCCGTCCACGAACCCGAACGCGTTGCGCGGCGCGGTG
The DNA here is from genome assembly GCF_053601135.1 of Actinosynnema sp. NPDC004786. NCBI lineage: Bacteria > Bacillati > Actinomycetota > Actinomycetes > Pseudonocardiales > Pseudonocardiaceae > Actinosynnema > Actinosynnema sp. NPDC004786. Next base: position 57,233 of record NZ_JBSGBG010000027.1, read on the forward strand.
AGGTCCCCGGTCACCGGGACCGCCGCACCGCGCCGCCCGGACTGCCGCCAGCGCTCGCGCGCCCGGTCGCCGGCCTGGCCCAGCAACGCCGCCGCGGCGAGCGACACCACGACCGGGTCGCCCGCGCAGACCTGCACGAGCAGGTCGCCGCCCCGGTCCCGCGGCGCGATCCGCTCGTGGGCGAACGCCGGCAGGTCCGCGCCGCCCGGCAGGGCCGGGTCGACCAGGCCCACCAACCGGGGCCCGACCCCGACCGTCACGGTGAGGTCGCCGGGCGGCAGGCCGAGCAGCCGCGCGTCGGTCCCGGCGGTGAGCGCCCGGATCACGTCGCCGAACTCCGCCAGCAGCGGGCCGACCGCCACGCCCTCGGCGACGTCGGCCACCACGACCAGCAGGTGCGGTTGCGCGTCCCGGGGGAGCACGATGCCCGCCTGGTGCGGACCCGTCGGCGGCACCGGCGCGGGCGTCGTGCCGGCCTCGTGCCGCGCCGGGCCGGGCTCGCACGCCGCGGTGAGGCCGGCGGCCAGCGCGCCGGCGCCCGCGCCGAGGAAAGCTCGGCGTGACGGGAGGTCCTCGGCTCGGCGCACGGGGTGAGAGGGTGCCAGATTCGGCCTGGCGCGGGCGAATCCGGCCCTCGTGCCAGACTGGCCCCATGCTTCGTTCCCGCCTTGCGGCGATCGCGGTGGCGCTCCTCCTGCCCGGCTGCGGCGCCGGCGACGACGGACCGGGGGAGGGCCGCCGACCGGAGGGCCTGGGGGTGACGATCCGCGTGCCCGCCGACGCGCCGACGATCTCCGCCGCGGTGTCGTTGGCCCAACCGGGTGATCTCGTGCTGGTGGCGCCGGGCGTCTACCACGAGTCGGTCAAGGTCGGCACCGACCGGGTCACCCTGCGGGGCGAGTCCCGCGACGGGGTCGTCATCGACGGGCGGTTGCGACAGCCCAACGGCATCGTGGTCACCGCGTCCGGCGTGGCCGTGGAGAACCTGACGGTCCGGAACAACACCCACAACGGCGTCCTGGTCACGGGATCGGCGCGGGCGGCCGCCGGGACGCCGGGCGACGGCGGCTACGACACCGGCGACGAGCCCGTCACCTTCCTCAAGTCGTTCCTCGTCTCCCACGTCACCGCCACCCGCAACGGCCTGTACGGCATCTACGCGTTCTCCGCGCAGGACGGCGTCATCGAGCACTCCTACGCCTCCGGCTCCGCCGACTCCGGGATCTACGTCGGGCAGTGCAAGCCCTGCCGGGTCGTGGTGCGGGACAACATCGCCGAGCTGAACGCCGTCGGGTACGAGGGCACCAACGCAGGCGGCGACCTGTACGTGGTGGGCAACCGCTTCGTCGGCAACCGGGTCGGGCTCACCACCAGCTCCGACCACCAGGAGAAGCTGCTGCCGCAGGAGGGGGCGCACGTCGTCGGCAACCTGATCGCGGCGAACCAGCAGGAGGCCACGCCGGAGCAGGCCGACGGCGGGTGGGGCCTCGGCGTCGGCATCGACGGCGGCAACGACAACCGGGTCGTGCGCAACCGGATCGACGGCCACGTGAACGCGGGGCTGGTGATCACCGCGACGTCCGACATCCCGGCCGACGGCAACCAGGTGCTGGAGAACGCCTTCACGGCCAACGCCGTCGACGTGGGCTGGACGTTCCCCACCGCCACCCGCGGGACGGGCAACTGCCTGCGGGGCAACGAACTCGCGACGACCGTGCCCGAAGCGCTGGCGACGACCGCGCCCTGCCCGGCCGCCGACCGGTCCCCGTCCGGCACCTGGACGAGCCCGAAGCCGCCGCGCGGGATCCCGTTCACCGAGGTGGCCGCGCCCGCGCCGCAGCCGCAGCTCCCGAACGCCACCACCGCGGGACCCACCGCCGTGCCCGTGGTCCCCGATTTGCCGGACGTCGCCACGATCCCGCTGCCGGCGGTGTCGCTGCTGGCCGACGGCGCGCTGGTGCGCACCCCCTGAGGGGTCGCGGCGGGTGCGGGCCGCACCGGGACGTGAGCGGTTACGGCGTCGGGGTGACGCCGGGTGCGGGCCGCACCGGGACGTGAGCGGTTACGGCGTCGGGGTGACGCCGGGTGCGGGCCGCACCGGGACGTGAGCGGTTACGGCGTCGGGGTGACGCCGGGTGCGGGCCGCACCGGGACGTACGCGCGGTCGTCGAAGTCGATGACCACCGGGCGGGGTTCGGAGGCCACGTCGGCCTGCACCCGGTGCATGGCGCCGTCCGGGTCGATCCAGTAGCGGACGTTCCCGGCGGTGCCCGGCCGGGCCCGCGCGCTCGGCCCCGACATCACGTCCACCTCCCGGCCGCCCACCTCGTCGCGGCCCACCCAGGCCGCCCCGTTCTGCGGCAGCAGCTCGGCGTTGTCCGGCCGGTCGCTGCCGAGGTTGAGCGCGATGAGCAGCGCGCTGTCCAGCGTGCTGCCGGCCGTGCGGAGGGCACGGCGGTGCCACTCCGAGTCGGGCGGGGTGGCCGGTGGCTGCGCCGGGGCGTCCGCCATCGGGTGCGCGTACACGGCGGTCGCGGTCCACTGGATCAACCCGTCGCCGGACGCGTCCCGCCCGCTGCCGTGCACCACGCCGTAGCCGAGCCCGGCCCGGTAGTCGACGTGCCCGGTGACGACCAGCCCGCCGGCCGCGGTCGGCACGGTGATCGTCACCGCTCGGCCGCCGGCCTCGTGGTTGCGGAACCGCGCGATCGCCAGCCGGTTCACCTCGTCCGAGGTCAGCGCCCGCGGACCGGCGGGCTCGGCACCGCCCACGACCAGGAACGCCGTCACCCCGACCACGGCGGCGGCCACGACACCGAGGACGACCACCACCCGACGCCGCGGGAGGCGTCCTGCGGTTCGCATGCTGCGCATGTGGCCCGACGCTAACAGGGCCACCGATTCACCCCCTGATTCACCCGGCGACCCGGCTCTCGCCACCGCGCCGTTCTGGTTGTCTGTGACGGATCACGACGACTTCCGCGGGGGTACGACGATGGGCCGGGCGCGCAGGACCCGACTGGCGCGGGTGGGGGTGGCCGGCCTGCTGCTGGTCGGCAGCGGCATCGCCGGGGTGACCGCGGGGACGGCGGCCGCGTCGCCCACCGACGGCACGCTGACCGTCCAGGTGCTGCGCGACTTCTTCGGCACCGGCGTGATCAACACGACGATGGACGTGCCGCAGGAGGGCATCGACGTCGCCGTCTCCGACCGCGAGGGCCACCGGGTCACCGGGGTCACGGACGCGACGGGCAAGGTCGTCGTGCCGCCGTCCACCGTGCTGACCGGCGGCCACTACCGCGTCGACGTCACGATCCCCGAGCCCTACAGCGCCTACCTCCGGGCCGCGCCCGCCTCCACCGCGGACAACCACTTCGACAGCTTCACCACCTTCGTGGACGTGTCGGACGGCAAGGACGACTCGGTGATCACCGCCGTGTGGAACCCCGTCCACTACGCCCTGCCGGACTCCCGGTACTTCGTGCCGATCCAGAACGCCGGCAACGGGACCGACACCCGCGCGCTCGTGGCGTTCGGCGTGGAGACCCGCGGCACGTGCCCCGAGGACGTCGCGTGCCCCACCACGCTGGCCACGCAGGAGCAGGTCGGCACGACCTTCGGCCTGGCCTACGACAAGGACCGGCGGCGGCTGTTCCAGGGGGCGTTCGCCCGGCGGCACACCCTCTACGGGCCCGAGGGCGGTGACGCGATCTACACCGTGCCGGTGGACGGCGGCGGCGCGCCGACGCTGTTCGCCAAGGTCCCGGGCGCGGCGGTGACGCCGCACGACACCGCGAACATCATCAAGGACGGCGGCTTCACCGACGTGGCGGGCAAGGAGAGCATCGGCGGCCTGGCCCTGTCGGAGGACGGCTCCACGCTGTACGCGGTGAACCTGCTGACCCGCAGCCTGGTCAGCTTCGACGCCACCGGCGCGACCGCGGGCGCGCCCCTGGCCACGGTGCCGGTGCCCGACCCCGGCTGCGCGGCGCCCGACGACTGGCGGCCGTTCTCCGTCCTCGCCCACGACGGCGCCCTCTACGTGGGCGGTGTGTGCAGCGCCGAGAGCACGCAGAACAGGTCGGACCTCAAGGCGGTCGTCCACGCCTACGACGGCACGGGCTTCACCCCGGTGCTGACCCAGCCGCTCGACTTCGAGCGCGGCGAGGTGCTCACCGGCGTGTCGGGCGCCGCCCAGGCCAACCACTGGAACCCGTGGCAGGCCGACCTGGCGTCCTGGGACGACCACGACGTCAACGGCGGCGGCGCGCTGATCGACCCGCAGCCGCAACTGGCGAGCCTCGCGTTCACCCGGGACGGGTCGATGGTCCTCGGGTTCCGCGACCGGTTCATGGACACCACGGGCTGGGACGCGATCGACCCCAGGCCCGGCGTCAACGGCACCGAGCGCGGCTTCTCCGGCGGCGACATCACCATGGCCTGCGCCAACCCCGACGGCGGGTACTCGTGGGAAGGCAGCGGGGACTGCCCCGACCACGCGGCCACCGCCGACGACGGCCAGCAGCGCCCCGGCGTGGTCGAGTTCTTCCCGGGCGACTACTTCTCCCCGGCGGGCCCGGCGGCGCGCGGCCCGCACCAGGAGAGCGCGCAGGGCGCGGTCGCCTACATCCCGCAGCTCGACTGGGTCGTCAGCACCCAGATGGACCCGACCGTCAACGTCGCCACCGGCGGGACCGGGTACTACCACGTCACGACCGGCCAGGGGCCCGGCAACAACCCCGCCGCCAACGCCTACGAGTTCACCGGCCGCCGCCCGCCCAACGGGTTCGGCAAGGCGGGCGGCCTCGGGGCCATCGCCTACCAGGCGGCGAACGCGCCGATCCAGATCGGCAACCTGGTGTGGTTCGACGGCGACCGCAACGGCGTGCAGGACCCGGCCGACGTGCGGCTGCCCGGCGCGACGATCACCCTGCTGGACGCGACCGGCGAGCAGGTCGCCACGACGAAGACCGACGCGGCCGGCGAGTACTACTTCGGCGGCGTCGGCGCGGCCTACGAGCTGACACCCGGCGCGGAGTACACGGTGCGGTTCGACGTGTGCACCGCGGACACCGCCACCGTGCCGGGCCAACCGCCGGCCACCGACCTGGTGTTCACGCTCCCGGTGGTCGGCGACGACCGGGTGCACGACTCCAACGTGGTCCCGCCCACCACCGGGCGGTTGTGCGACGGCGTCGCGCCGGTGACCGCGCCCGCCAACCCGGGCGAGGTCGACCACACGATCGACGCTGGCGTGCACATTCCGCAGCCGGAGCCGACCACGACGACGACCGAGCCGCCGACGACGACCACCGCGGCCCCGACGACGACGACCTCCGCCGGCAAGGATTCCGGTTCGCTGGCCGAGACCGGCCTGTCCTCCGGCCTGCCGTGGCTGGTGGGGCTCGGCGTGCTGGTCCTGGGCGTGGGTGTGGCCCTGGCGTTCCTGACCCGCAGGCGCCGGGCGGGGCGGAGCTGAGGCGGGCCGCCGGCCGCCGACGCTCGGCGGCCGGCGCTCACCCCCCGACGACGAGCAGACCCGCGCCGAACAGCCACTTCGCCGTGGCCTCGGCCTGACCCGCGGGCAGGCGGGCCGACCACGTGCGGAGCAGGTCGGCGAGGGACGGCGCGTGCGCCAGGCAGTCCAGCAGCGGCGCGAGTTCGGTGTCGCCGACGTGCGCCACCGGGCCCGGCAGCGCCGGGTGGGTGAGGGCGCGGCGCAGGGTGACGACGTCCCCGACCGGGCACGGGGTCGGCACCACGGCGGCGTCGGCGACCAGGCGCACCGGGCGGTGCAGGCAGTCCGGCGTCAGCGGGGTGGGCGCGGGCCGGGCGCCCGCCGGCGGCGGCGCCGCGCGACGACGCCAGAACGGCTGGTCGCGGTGGGTTTCGTGGCGGTGGTAGTGGGCGGCGGTCCAGGCGGCGTGCCGGGCCGCGGCGCGGTCGCGGCGGTCGCGGTAGAACGCGAGGGCGGCGGCGCGGTCGCCGCCGGAGAGCAGGGTGTTCGCGGTGACCGCGGCGGCCATGGCGCTCTGCACGGCGCTGTCCACCCCCGACGACGTCAGCGGGTCCAGCGTGTACGCCGCTTCACCCACCTTGACGCGGTCCTCGGTCACGGGGTCGTCGTCGCGGTAGCTGGTGGCGTCGCACACCGCGACGTCGAGCGACGCGGGCCGGTCCGCGAACAGGCCCGTGGTGTCGAGCAGGTGGTGGTAGAGCCGCCGCACGTCGTAGGCGTAGTGGCGCAGCAGGTCCGGGTCGACGAACGCCATCGCGCGGAACGCGCCGTCGGGCAGCGGCGCGCCCCAGCACCACGTGCGCGGTCCGGCGCCGATCCGGGTCGGGCCGGTTCCGGGCCACACGGCGTGCAGCGCCAGCGTCCGCGCGCCGGTGGCGGTGGTCGTGCCGCCGGTGGCGCGGTGCCGCCCGCTCGCGTCCACCAGGAACCGCGCCCGCAGCACGTCGTGGCGCAGCGGGACCTCCCACCCGTCCGGTCCGCGCCGGGGCCGCCCGGCTCGCGCGGGCTGTCGGACCGCGACCCCCTCGGCCCGCGCGGCGGCCAGCAGCACGTGGTCGAACCGGCCGCGGTCGACCGTGACGGCGCGGGGGTCGGGCTCCACCTGCCGCGTCGTGTCGTCCTCCCACCGCACCAGCGCGCCGCCCGACGGCACCGACCCGTCCAGCGCGTGCCGCAGGCCCAGCACGTCCAGCAGGGCCGGCACGCCCGGTGACAGCGCCTCGCCCACGTGCGGTCGCGGGAACGGCCGCCGTTCCACGAGCACGACGCGGTGGCCGAGCCGGGCCAGGCGCAACGCGCACACCGACCCGGCCGGCCCGCCGCCGAGCACGCAGACGTCCCAGGCGGTCATCCGGCGAAGTAGTCCGGGCGCTCCGCGAGCAGGCGGCTGTAGGCGGTCAGGCAGTGGTGCAGCCAGCCCCGGATGTACTGGCACGCGGGTCTGCCGCGCCGGATGACCTCGTGGTGGCACCCGCCGCCGCACAGGTAGCGGGCCCAGCAGCCCCGGCACGGCTCCTGCCGGTGCACGTGCCGCTCGGTCAGCCACCGGGCGCGCCGCGCGTCGTCCACGCCGCCCGCCAGGTCGCCCATCGCGCCGTCCTCGTCGCCGACGAACCGGTGGCACGCCGCCAGGTCGCCGTCGGCGGACACGCCCAGGTAGCCCGCGCCCGCGCCGCACGGGTACGGCCGGTGCGTGCCGCGGTGGATCTCGCGCAGCGCGCTGACCATGTTGGTGAACGGGTAGCGCTGCCCGGCGACGACCCGGCGGACGAACTCCTCGCCGCACGCGGTCATCTCCTCCAGCATCAGCTCCAGGTCGGGCAGCGCCATCTCGCCGTGCCCGGTGGGCGAGCTGAGCATGGGGGAGAAGCCGACGCCGTGGAACCCGGCCGCGACGAACTCGTCCAGGGTCGCCTTGAGGTCCAGGTTGAGCGGCGTGACGGTGACGCGGGCCGAGACCTGCATCCGGCGCTGCGCGGCCAGCAGGGGCGCGACCCGGTCCATGACGCGCCGGTAGCTGCCCCGGCCGTCGCGGTGCGGCCGCAGCAGGTCGTGCCGCGCGCCGACGCCGTCCAGGCTCACCGTCACGGCGAAGCCGTGCGCCTCGAAGAAGTCGCCGTCCTCGGGCGTGAGCAGGGTGCCGTTGGTGGTGATGGAGAACGTGACCGGCACGCCGGTGCGCTCCGACACCGCGACGGCGTGCTCGGTGGCCGCGCGCACGACCGACCGGTTGATCATCGGCTCGCCGCCGAGGAACGCGAGGTTGACCCGCTCGCCGGGGGCGGCGTCGCGGAACAACGTGTCCACGGCGGCGAACGCCGTCGCCTCGGGCATGTTCTTGGCCGGCCCGCCGAAATCGCCCTGCTGGGCGTAGCAGTAGGTGCAGCCCAGGTTGCACTTCTGCGCGACGGCCAGCGACAGCGCCCGCACCGGCGGCGGCTCGGGCGCGACGTCGTCGATCTGCCGCGGCGCGTCCAGGCCCAGGTCGGCGAGCACCGCGTCGAGCGCCCGCGGGTCCGGGTCGCGGCGCGCGGCGTCGATCCGGTCGTGCAGGGCCTCGCCGACGCCGAACAGGCGGCTGCCGTCGGCGAGCAGCACGCGCGGTCCGACGTCGGTGCGCAGCAGGTGGACGTCGGGGTGGACCGGGGCGGACGCCTCGAACAGGCGCGGCGCGGTCATCCGGCGTCCGATTCGCGGGCGTCGTGCTCCGGCGCGTCCTTGCCGTCCACGATGAACCGCAGCTTGCCCTGCCAGTCCTGGAACAGGTCGTCGTAGCTGACCAGCCGCGAGTCCTCGCGGTCGTCCAGCACGTACTCGCGCGGTTCGCGGTCGACGGCGAACCAGTGGTTGCCGGTGCTCGTGCCCGCGGCGGTGTCCTCGACGTTGACGTAGTCCGGTCTGCTGGCGGCCCAGTAGTAGCAGGCGCACTCCCGGTAGTCGTTCTGCCAGGGCGAGCACAGGCCGCGGGTCAGGTCGCCGGGGCCGGCCAGCTCCTCGGCGATCACCGGGAGCCGACCGCCCCGAACCGCCTCGCTGCGCGGGAACAGCGACCTCACCCCCAGCTCCCGCACCTGCACGTCCCCGGTCTTGCCGACGGGCCTCGGCGACGGCTGGGCGGTGAACGTGCACTCGACGGTCCCGCCGGCGTGCTCGGCCAGCGCGTCGGCCAGGGAGTTGGACCACTCCAGCATGGTCACGCCGTCGGGGTTGCCCACCGAGACGAGCCGCCCCGGGGCGCCGCCGGGGCGGGTGGGGCCTTCCAGGTAGCCGATGACGTCGTGCCCGCCGACGGCGAGCAGGCGGCAGCCGACGAGGTCCTTGTGCTCCTGGTCGGCGTCGACGACGTAGTTGTCCGCCTCGTGCAGTTCGATGCCGACCAGCAGGCGTCGCCAGATGTTGCGGAAGTCGAACTCCAGACCGGGGAACGCGTTGGAGATCGCCGACTCCGGCAGCGTGCTCGGCGGGTTGCCCGCGGCCCGGTAGTGGAGCTGCGCGGTGAGGTTCATCGGGTCGATCCGGTTGTCGTCGCTCATCGCGTCCCTCCGGGCTCGTCGCCGCCGTCGAAGATGTCCTGCCGGGCGGCTTTGCGCGCGAGGTCGACCTGGCGGCGGGTCAGCGCCAGCGACCGGCCGTCCGCGCCGCGCATCAGCGCGGGCATCTTGCGCCGACCCTTGGCGGTGAGGTCGCCCACCTCGTCGTGGTCGCGCAGCACGTCGGCGAACCACGGCGCGGTGCCGCTGCGCAGCGCGGTGAGCACGTGCTGGTGCAGCGCGAGCACCGCGGAGGCGTCCACCAGGGACGGCGCCATGATCGGCTCGTAGAGCCGGCCGGTGTCGGCCGAGTCCTGCCGCACCATCGTGCTGGCCGCGTCGACGCGCCCGTCCACGGTGTTGCCGTTCATCACCTCGGTGTTCATCAGCCGCACGGTCTCGGTCGCCCGGCGCAGGATCTCCTCGGTCACGGCGCGGGCGAGCGCGACCGTGTCGTCGTCGGTCGCCTTCGGGCCGAGCAACGCCTGGTCCAGCTCGTCCGCGACGGTCCGGATCGGGACGACGTCCGGCGCGTAGGCGGGCGGGCCGGCGCCGATGCGGCCGAACGCGGTCAGTTCGTTCCCCGCCACGGTGAGCTTGACGTGGACCAAGCCGTCGCACTCGTCGTCCAGGTAGCCGCGGCTGACCCACGTGCCGTCGGGGCCGTCGTCACCCGCGTAGATGCTGCCCGGGATCGTCACCAGGGGGTCGTCCGGCTGGTCGGCGTAGCCGCGCCACGTGCCCTTCGTGGCGTCGTAGAGGAAATCCACGACGTTCGGGTCCGGGTCGAGGATGTAGGTGGCGTCGGCGGAGCCGTAGACGTGGCCCCCGGCGGGGGTGAAGCGCAGCCGGATGCCGGGGAAGTCGGCGGTCGGCCGGATGTACCGCACGTGACCCAGCGGCAGGTGCTTGTGCTCCAGGAAGTTCGGGCACTCACCCTTCAGCTCGTGCACCGCGTGGTCGCCGAACCACCCGGTGTCGGCGTCGATCAGGTCGTCGCCGTCGTGGGTGCGGCGCTGGATCTTGTGGTTGCCGACCCGGACCTGCCAGCGCACGTCCTCGGGCGTGAGGCCGTTGTCGCGCAACAGGTCGAGGGTGAGCGGCACGAGGCCGTCGTCGGTGAGCGCCCAGACCTCCAGGAACGGCGCGACCGGCCTGACCTTGCCCTGACCGTCGGTGAACCGCAGTTCGGCGGGCGGGTCGGCACTGGTGATCGCGCCGGAGTCGGGGTCGACCCGGAACGTCGGCGCGGGGCGCAGTCGACGCGGCGCGAGCGGCCGCAGCTCGTCGACCTCGGCGGTGTAGTTGTCCATCGGCTCGGCGGCCGCGCCGAGGCGACCGATGGCCAGGGGTGGCAGGATGCGCAGTTCCCGGATCGTCATGACCTGCACCCCTTGCGCTCGAGGACGTGCCCGATCTGGTCCAGCGCCCGCTGGTCGGCTTCCCGCAGCGCCACCAGGTACGGGTCGGCCGGGCCGTCGGGGTCGGTGTCCGCCAACTGCGCGGTGAGCAGCCGGGAAGCCTGCACGAGGTCGCGTTGCAGGAGCCAGCGGTCGTGGTCGTGGTGGGGCAGTTCGAGGCTGTAGGGCATCTCGAACGGCGGCCCGGCCCGCAGCCCGTCGGGCGCTTTCGCCTCCAGCGGGCGCTCCACCAGCCGTCCGGCCAGGGCGCGCAGGTTGTACATCTCGGCGAACGCCCGGTGCACGAGCGCGCCGCGCCCGGTGAGCACACCGCCGTTGTCCACGGGACCGGCGAGCAGGAACGCGTGGGAGATGTCGGCCAGCAGCATCCGGTAGCGCAGGTTGAACAGGTGGCCCCACAACGCGGTGACGGGGTCGGTGATCGGGCTGGTCGTCACCTCGGCGGCGGCGTAGCCCACGATCTCCGACTCGTTGAGCCGCTTGACCGTCACCGGGTTCTCGGCGACGGGGCGCGCCACCAGCGCCTGCTGCTGCGGTGACAGCGCCTTCAACGCCCGGTAGATGCCGAGGAACCGGTTGAAGTGGGAGGTCTCCTCCGCCGTCCCCTGGTCCCCGGTCGTCCCCTGGTTGCCGAGGGCCTCGCCCTGCTCGCCGATCTCGCGCAGCGCCTTGCGCGCCGAGTCGCGGGAGAACACGCCGAACACCAGCAGCTCGGGCGACTTCACGTTCGGCAGGTTCCCCGCCTCCTGTCCCCGCTGCCCGCGGGTGTAGCCGCGGCCCCACTCGTCCCAGGACGCCTGGTAGGGCAGCGTGTCGGCGTGGAATGCCTCGTCCGGCAGGAAGTCCCGGTTCTTCAGGATGCGGTCGATCCGTTCGTACAGCTGCCCGACCCGGTTGACGTACTGGCTCGCGGTCGCGGCGGCCCTCTTCTTGATCTCGTCGGCCTCGGGCCCGGACCAGCTCCCGGGGCTCTCCGCGACCACGTAGGTGGCGAGCGAGTCGAGGCTGAAGGGGCGCAGGGTGAACGGGAACGGGTAGAAGTCCGAGCCCCACGGGTAGTCCTCGCGGTCGAGGTTGATCGGGCCGCCCAGGGCCGTGAGCAGGTTCTGCACGGTCACGAGGTGGCCCATCTCCTCCTTTGCGATGCCGAGGACGACCTCCTGCCACTCCCGCACGTCGTCGCGCAGCTCCCGGGGCACCTGCGGACCGCCCATCGAGTAGGCGGCGAACAGGTACTGCACCATCAGCGAGTGCTCGATCTCGGCCGCGACGTGCAGCAGCATCACCGTGTAGTCGCGCCAGTTGAACTCCGGTGGCAGCACCGGGCGCTCCTCGCCGGGCTCGATCGACCCGGCCGACGCCAGGAACGCCACGGCCGGCGACCGGTCCTCGAACAAATCCGGCACGATCGACGCGAGATGCCTCTGCACCCTCGACCGCATCCGCCCACCTCCGTTTCCCGCCCGCTTCGAGGCGCAGGGGCGAGCGTGCCGGCGTCGGGACGACATCGCGTGCCGGCCGGGGCGAACGCCAGTCGTGCCGGTGAATCGGTCATCCGACCGGGTGGGCTCTGCTGACCGAAGGTGGTCGAGGGCGACGGTGGTCGCCACGGTCGGGGGATGCGACGACGGTTCGGGCGGTGGTAGCGCGGCCGCGCCTTGATCGTCGGCCGACGGTGGCGGCCGCAACCGGTCGGAGGTCCGCGTGGACGGGGGCCGATCGGCGATGGGCGTCCGGACCGGCCCGATGTCCGCGCCGCCGAAGGCATGGTCGACGGGGTGGCCGGCGGCCGATCGGCGGTGGAGTCCGGATCGGCCCGGTGGCCGGGGGAGGACCGGCGCGCGGGCGGCGGCGCGTCGGTCCCCGGTGGTGCGTCAGGCGCCGTTCGCGCCCGCCGACACCCCCACCCCGGCCAGTGCCATCACCTGGACCGCCCGCCGTTCGGGGCGGCGGAACGCCAGCGGCGTGCCCTCCGGCTCCCGCTTCGGCCACGGGTCGGCGTCGGTGTCGATGTCGGCGTTCGCGTCGGGGCCGGTCGATAACCGGTCCACTGTGGACAGCATCACCCGGCGCAGTCGGTCGACCGTGCCGTCCCGCGGCGGGTCCAGGGTGATGGACGCCGCGTGCGGTTTGCCGCCGCCCCAGCTCGGCCGGCGCTCCAGCAGCGCCTGCCGCGCGGACACGACCACGAGCAGCGGCACGGGGTGGTCGGAGTCGGCGAGGCGTTCCACCGCGTCGAGCACCTCCTCCCCGGCCAGGTGCACGTCCCGCAGCACCACCACGAGCGGGTGGTCGCGGGCCGCCAGCTCCAGGAACCGCCGCCACGCGGTCAGCACGCCCCCGCCCGGCGACGCGGTGTCGAACAGGGGCAGCAGCCGGGTCGCCAGCGCGTCGGCCTCCGCCCGGCCCGCCGCGCACAGCGCCGACGCCAGCTTGGCCCGCGCGGTGTCGGGACCGTCGTCCGGCCGCACGTCGCAGTACCCGGCCAGCACCTGCCTCACCGCGCCGAGCGGTTCGCCCTCGACGACCCGCTCGTCCAGCACCCGCGGCCCGTCCACGGACCCGGCGAACCGGTCCAGGAACGCGTCCGGCTCACCCAGCACGGTCACCAGGTGAGGCGTGTCGCGGCGCAGCGCCCGGTCCAGCAGCCCGCGCACGACGGCCAGCTCGCTGTCGTCCTCGTCGGCCCGGCCGCGGCACCCGGTGACCTCCCACTCGCCGCTCCCGGTCTCGACCGCCTCGAACGCCGCACCGGTCAGGTCCAGCGTCTTCGGGCAGGTCCACACCGCGCCCTCGGGCACCGACGACAGCACCTGGTAGCAGCGGTCGACCAGCGCGCCGTTGACGGTCGGCGGCACGCCGGGCTCGGTCAGCACCAGCGCCTCGCCGGTCGCCACCGCGATGTGCACGGCGAGGTCGCGGCGCATCCCGTCGGCGAAGCAGTCGCGCAGCGCCAACGCCGCCCGCACGGCCCGCGCCTCGTCGTCGCCCTGGGCGTAGGGACCGCCGAACACCGCCAGCGACGCCGAGCCGATCGACGTCGCCACCGTGCCGCCCAGCTCCTCGATGCCGCGCCGCACCATCCTGGTCGCCTCGGCCAGCGCGTGGTCGACCACGGCCGGGTCGGCGTCGGCGACCCCGTGGCGCGGGCGGACCCGCACCAGGGCGACGGTCAGCCGCCGCCGCTGCGGCCCCGGCGAGGACCGCGGCGCGGGGATCGGCTCCACCGGCCGCAGCCGCCGGACCACGGCCTGCTCCGGGGCGGCCGGCAGCGCCAGCGCCGGGTCGTGGGTGAGGATGGCGTGCTGGAGCTTCTGCAGCGCCGGGCCGGGCTCCAGACCGAGGTCCTCGACCAGGGACGTGCGCAGCCTGCTGTAGACGGCGAGGGCGTCCGCGTGCCGCCCGCACCGGTACAGCGCCAGCATGAGCTGGCCGCACGACCGCTCCCGCAGCCGTTCCGCCTCGACCATCGCCTCCAGCTCGCCCAGCACCGACTGGTGCCTGCCGCAGGCGAGTTCCGCGTCGAAGTAGTCCTCCATCGCGTCGAGCCGGGCGTTCTCCACCACGGTCAGCTCCGGCCAGCAGATGCCGCTCTCCACCAGGTCCGCCAGGGCCGCGCCGCGCCACGTGCCCAGCGCCTCGCGCAGCACCCGCGCCGCGACCTCGGGCCGCCCGCGCTCGGCACGGCCCCGCTCGGCCAGCTCGTGGAACCGGAAGAGGTCCACCCGCGCCGGGTCCACCTGCAACACGTACCCGGGAGCCTGGGTGGACAGCCGGGGCGCGCCCGCGCCCTCGGTGGCCGAGAGCGCGGCGCGCAGGCTCCACACCGCGTTCTGCAGCATCTTCCGCGCCGAGGCGGGCGGGTCCTCACCCGGCCACAACGCGCACAGCAACTGGCTGGTCGGCACCACCTGGTTCGCCTTGAGCAACAGGAAACCGAGCGTGGCGCGCTGCTTGATGCCGCCGAGCGAGATCGGTCGCCCGTCGTGCAGCACTTCCAGCGGACCCAGTAATCGGAACTCCATCGTTGTTCCCCCAGCTGTTGTCGGACCGGCCGGAGCGGGTGTGCCCGCTCCGGCCCACGCCTCCGCGACGTCGTCGGGCGCAAGCCCGTCAGGCGTTGCTCGTCTCCGCCACGGTCTCCTGCCCGGCCTCCGCCGAGCCGCGCACCAGCACCGCCGTGACCACGGCGACGACGATCGTCGCCACCGCGCCCACCAGGCCGACCACGTTCAACGCCGAGGTGAACGCCGACCGGGCCGCCTCGACCACGTCCGCGCCACCCGCGGCCAACGCGCCGGCGAGCGACTCCACGGCGTCGGACGGCAGCCCCTCGGGCAGCTCGGACCGGTACACCGCCGTGCCCACGCTGCCCAGCACCGCGACACCCAGCGCCAGGCCGAACTCCATGCTGGTCTCCGACATGGCCGCCGCGGACCCGGCCCGCTCGGCGGGGGCCGCGCCCACCACCAGCTCGGTGCCCAGCGCCATCATCGGGCCGATGCCCAGGTAGACGACGACCAGGCCGGACACCACCAGCGCGAGCCCGCCCGGACCGTCCACGAACACCAGCAGCAGGTAGCCCACCGCGGACACGGCCAGCGCCGCCGCGACCAGCCGGCCGGGCGCGACCCGGCGGGCCAGGGCCGGGGCGGCCATCGACGACGCGATCATCGCCACCGCGGACGGCAGCAGCCAGAGGCCGGCGCCCAGCGGCGAGTGACCCGCGACCATCTGCAGGTACTGCGTCACGAACATGTAGACGACGCCGACGACCGCGAGCCCGACCAGCAGGGCCAGCAACGCGCCCATGAACGCGGGCCGCGCGAACAGCCGCACGTCCAGCAACGGGTCCGGCAGCGCGCGCTGCCGCCGCACGAACACCACCGCGAACACCAGGCCCACGACGACCGCCGCGATCGCGCCCAGGCCGATGCCGTCCGCGGCGACGACCTTGAGCCCGTAGATCACCGGCAGGATCGCCGCCAGCGACAGCAGCACGCTGGGCAGGTCCAGCCGGCCGGGCTCGGGGTCGCGCGACTCCGGCAGCAGGATCGGCGCGCTGACCAGCAGCAGCACCATCACCGGCACGGCGAGCAGGAACACCGAGCCCCACCAGAACAGCTCCAGCAGCGCGCCGCCGATCAGCGGACCCGCCGCCACGCCGGCCGAGAAGCACGCGGCCCACACGCCGATGGCCACGCCGCGCTGGCCCGCGTCGTGGAACATGTTCGTGATCAGCGCCAACGTCGACGGCATCAGCGTCGCGCCGGCGATGCCCAGCAGGGCCCGCGCGCCGATCAGCATCGCCGGGTCGGTCGAGTACGCGGCGGCCACCGACGCCGCGCCGAACGCGAGCGCGCCGATCATGAGCAGCTTGCGGCGGCCGATGCGGTCGCCCAGCGTGCCCATCGTGATCAGGAAGCCCGCGATCATGAAGCCGTAGACGTCGATGATCCAGAGCGTCTCCGTGCCGCTGGGCCGCAGGTCCGCGCCCAGGTGCGGCAACGCGAGGTAGAGCACCGTGGCGTCGACGGACAGCAGCAGGGTCGGCAGCGCCAGCACGGCGAGGCCCAACCACTCCTTGGCACCGGCCCGTTCGGTGCGTTCCATGTTCCTTCACCTTCCCCAGCTCGAGCGTGAAAGTCCTCAGTCGGGACGCGGGTCGCGCAGCACCTCGATCAGGCCGGCGAACCCGTCGCCCGCGTGCCCCCGACGGATCGCCTGCTCCACCCGTGCCAGCAGGAAGCCCGGCAGGGCGTCGTCCACCCCGCCCGCCCGGCTCGCGGCGAGCAGGCGCTCGATCACCACCGCCTGGTGGCCGAGCGTCGTGCCCGGGTACTCGCCCCGGTCCACCCCGGCGGACAGCTCCGGCACGGACGGACCGACGACCCGGCGCAGCCACCGCTCGGCGTGGGGGAGGAAGTCGGCGGCGGGGACGCCGTCGGCCGACACCAGCGCGAGCCCGTGCAGCAGTCCGGCCCACGCGCTCCACATCACGCCCAGCAACGCCACCTCGTACAGCGCGGGCAGCCCCACGTCGTCGCCCAGGTACGTGCCGGTGCCGCCCAGCGCGGCCAGCGTCGGCTCGTGCTCCTGGTAGAGCGCCTTCGGACCCCCGTAGAAGGTCAGGGCGGTGTCCGCACCCACCTCCTCGGCGGTCGTGAGGATCGCGCCGTCGAGGTAGCCGACGCCCCGCGAGGCCGCCCAGGCGGCGGTGTCGCGGGCCTCCTCCGCGGTGCCCGCGGTGAGGTTCACGACCACGCGGCCCGCCGGTGCGTCCCCCAGCGAGTTCACGATCTCCCGCATGGCGCGGTGGTCGACCACGCGGACGACCACGAGCGGACTCGCCGACACGGCCTCGACCAGCGTCGCGGCGCGGTTCGCGCCGTTGGTCGCCGGTTCGTCGGGGCGTCCCGGGAGCCGGTGCCAGACCGTCGTCGGGTGACCCGCGTCCACGAACGCCCGGGTGAGCGCCGTCCCCATCGGACCCAGGCCGATCACCGTCACAGGCGAACGGTCGCCCGCCGTCATCCTCCGCCCTCCTCATCGTGACGGCCCCCACCCTCTCCGGGAGCCCTCCCGATCGCCTCTCGGCGACCTCTCGGGTCTCTCGCTGAGTGTTCGTGAGTACGCTCTCCGTCACACGTGGCGGCGGTCGACTCCCGTTATGGTGTGTTTTGTGCGTTTCGGCATCCTGGGGCCCCTGACCGTCTGGACGGAGGACGACCGCGTCGTCCCCGTACCGGGCGTGAAGGCGCGCACCCTCCTGGCCTGTTTGCTGGCGCACGACGGCGAGGCGGTCTCGGTCGACCGCCTGGCGGACGCGCTGTGGGGCGACTCGCCGCCCAACAACCTGGCGGGCGCGCTGCACACCAAGGTGTGGCAGCTGCGCAAAGCCTTGGAGGACGCCGAGCGGGGCGCGGGCGACCTGGTGGTGTCCCGGTCGCCGGGCTACCTGCTGGACGTGCCGCCCGACGCGGTGGACGCCCGCCGGTTCGCCGCGCTGCTGTCCGCCTCGCACGAGGTCCCCGACCTGCGGGCCAGGGCCGCCCTGCTGGGCGACGCGCTGGCGCAGTGGCGCGGTCCGGCGCTGGCGGACTTCGCCGACGCCGGGTTCGCGCAGCCGGTGCTGGCCCGGCTGGAGGAGCTGCGGCTCACCGCGCTGGAGGACCGGGCCGAGGTCATGCTCGGCCTCGGCGAGCACGGCCTGCTGGCGGGCGAGCTGGGCGACCTGCTGGCGCGCCACCCGCTGCGGGAACGGCTGCGCGCCGCGCACATGCGCGCCCTCTACGCCGCGGGACGGCAGAGCGAGGCCCTGGCGAGCTTCGACGCCCTGCGCGCCACGCTGGCCGAGGAGCTGGGGCTGGAGCCGAGCGCCGAGCTGGTCGCGCTGCGCCAGGCGATCCTCGAACGGGACCTCCAGCTCACGCCCATGCCGTCGCCGATCACCACGGCGGCCCGGCCGCTGAGCAACCTGCCCGCGCCGGTGACGCCGCTGATCGGCCGGCAGGCCGCGATCGGGCAGGTGCGCGCGCTGCTGGACGCGAGCCGGCTGGTGACGCTCAACGGCATCGGCGGCGTCGGCAAGACCCGGCTGGCCATCGCCGCCGCGGCGGAGGTCGCCGACGCCTACCCGGACGGCGTGTGGCTGGTCGAGCTGGCCACCCTGGAGTCGCCGGACGGCGTGGTCGAGGTCGTCGCCACGGTGCTCGGCGTGCGGGACGAGGTGACCGGCGCGGGACCGCCCGTGGCGCTGGCCACCCGCCTGGCGGAGGCGTTGCGCACCAAGCAGTTGCTGCTGGTGCTGGACAACTGCGAGCACGTGGTCGAGCGGGTCGCGGACGTGGCCGAGATGCTGCTGATGGCCGCGCCGGGCGTGCGGGTGCTGGCCACCAGCCAGGAGCCGCTGGGCATCGCGGGCGAGCGGTTGTGGACGGTGCCGCCGCTGACCCTGCCCGACGCCGACGGCGTGTCCACTGCGGTGGAGCTGTTCGTGGCGCGCGCGACCGCGGCGGCGCCGGACTTCGTGCTGGACGGGTCCACCGTGGAGGCCGTGCACGCGATCTGCCGCCGGCTGGACGGCATCCCGTTCGCGCTGGAACTGGCCGCGACGCGGGTGCGCGCGCTGGGCGTGCACGAGGTCGCGGCCCGGCTGGAGAACCGGTTCGCCCTGTTGACCGTGGGCCGGCGCGGCGCGCCCGCCCGGCAGCAGACGTTGCGCGCGGCCATCGACTGGAGCTGGGACCTGCTGTCGGACCGGGAACGCGTGGTGCTGCGGCGGCTGGCGGCGTTCAGCGGCGGCTGCCCGCTCAACGCGGCGGAAGAGGTGTGCGCCGGGGAGGGCATCGAGCAGCACGAGGTGCTGGACCTGGTCGCGCGGCTGGTGGACCGGAGCCTGGTGAGCGCGTCGGACGTGGCGGGCTCGCGGCGCTACCGGTTACCCGAGTCGGTCGCCGCCTACTGCGCCGAACGGCTGCGCGAGGCGGGGGAGGCCGACCGGGTGCGGGCCCGGCACGCCGCTTACCACGCCGACTTCGCGGTGCGGGTGATGGCGCACCTGCGGGGCCCGGACCAGCGCCGCTGGCTCGAACTGGCCGACGCCGAGGCGGCGAACTTCCGGGTGGCCCTCGACACCGCCGCCCACCAGGGCCGGGCCGACCTGGCGCTGCGCGCGGTCAACGCGCTGGCCTGGTACTGGTTCCTGCGCGGCAGGCTCGGCGAGGCGACCCGCGCGTTCGCCTCGGCGCTCGCCGTCGAGGGCCACGCGGACCCGTCGGAGCGCGCGAAGGCGCTGGCCTGGCAGGCGGGGTTCAGCCTGCGCGTCGGCGAGTCGACCTACCCGCTGGAGCACTACGACGCGCTGGCCGACGAGATCGCCGACCCGCTGGGCCGGGCCACCGCGCGGTGGTTCCTGGGCTACGCCCGCATCGGGTTCGGCGACCAGGACAGCAGCGAGAAGCGCATCGACCGGGCGTTGAGCGAGTTCCGCGCGCTGGGTGACCGGTGGGGCACGGCGGCGGCGCTGGCCGCGCTGGCGACGCAGGCCGTGCTGCGGGGCGACCTGCGCACGACCCAGCAGTACGGCGAGGAGAGCGCGGCGCTGTTCCGCGACGTCGGCGACGGCTGGGGCCAGCTCCAGGCCGGTGACGCGCTGGCGTCGCTGGCCGAGGTGCGCGGCGACTACGACGACGCGCTGCGCGTGCACCGCGAGGGCCTGCGCATCGCCGAGACCCTGGGGTTGTGGTCGGAGGTGTCGACCAAGCTGTCGGGCCTGGCCCGGATCGCCCTGCTCAAGGGCGACTACGGGCAGGCGCGCGAGCTGCACGAGCGGGCCATGCGGCTGGCCGCCGAGCAGAGCTTCACCTTCGGCGAGCAGTTCGCGGAGGTGGGGCTGGGCCTGGGCGCGCGTCGTGAGGGGCGGCTGGACGCGGCGGAGGCGCACCTGCGGCGGTGGCTCGGGTGGTGCCGCCAGCTCGACGGCGACGTGGGCGAGGCGTTGATCCTGGCCGAGCTGGGGTTCGTGGCCGAGCAGCGCGGCGACGCGGCGACCGCGCTGGCGCTGCACCAGGAGGGGTACACGGCGGCGAAGGCCACCGGCGACCCGCGGTCGGTCGCGCTGGCGCTGGAAGGGTTGGCGGGCGCGCTGTCGGTGGCCGGGCGGCACGCGGAGGCCGCCACCCTGCTCGGCGCGGCCGCCTCCGGGCGCGAGGGCGCGGGCGCGCCACTGCCCCCGGCGGAGCGCGGCGACCTGGAGCGGATCGAGGGCTGCCTGCGCGCGGCGCTGGGCGACGAGTTCGAGACCCACTTCTCACACGGCCGCGCGCTCGACCCCGTCACCGCGCACGGCCTGATCGGCCAGACCACCGACCACGTTCCCGCGCAGCGGCTCCCGTAGTCGGTCGTCGGGCGACCGGCGAAGCCCTTCCCGCTGACAGGCGTGCGGGAGGTGGCCGCCGTCCGGCCGCCCATGGCGCCGACGGGACCCTGCCGATCCGGGATCCGCAGGTGGCGATGCGGCAGGGTCGTCAGCCGGCGCGGGTTGGGGATCGCCCGTCGTGCCGAAATTGCGCACATTTTACCGGAGCCGTCCGTCGAAGCGCTAAACAGCCGCTAAAACCGCTCCATCGGGATGGTCGCCCCCCTGCTTGTTTATTCGGTTGCCAAGATCACGTGCGGCTCGCTACGTTCGACGCGGTTCTTCGATCACTTCGAATTCCGGGGAACCTCCCGTCAAGGTTCGGTCGCGTGTTCGCCAACGAGTCGAGGGGGAAGTTTGAGCAAGTTGCGTCATGTGGCACTCCTGCTTGCCGGTGTCGTCCTGGTGGCAATTGTCCCGGGGGTGGCTTCGGCCCTGCCGGATGTTCCGCCGTCTGTCGGGACGTCCGCCATCGCGCCGCAGGCGTGGGCGCCTTCGGGCGTTGCGGGCGCCGAGGTGCAAGGGACGATCACCGCGACGAGGATCGTTCCGGCAACGGCCACCAGTGCCGCGCAGGAAAACATCATCACGTGCACGGTCGACAAGCAGTACCCGCACCGGTCCACCCATGTCCCCGGCACGGTCAACGTCGTCGTGGTCGTGAGTTGCGACGATTTCGTGAGCCAGCTCGAAACCGGTGTCAGCCTGTACCGCGACGGCTCGCTGGTGGCCCAGTCCGGGCCGGAGAGGCGGAGCTACGCCGCCGTGGTCCAGGCGAATGCTTCTGAGCAGTGCCACAACGCCCTCTACGGATCATGGCGCTATTTCAGCGTCTGGTTCCCGCCGGGGTACACGCCGTCGTGGGCGACTTGGCCGCCCAGTTCCGACCCCTCCCTGGGATTCGGTCCGGGTAACGCCATCACCTGCTGAAACACGCCTTCGGCGGCACCGGGCGGTCACCTCTGGTCCTTCGGCCGGGGGTGGCCGCTCCGCGGTCACCGGTTGACCGAGTCGGACTCGATGGTCACCGAATCGGTGGCGTTGACGGCGTACGCCTCGAGCCCGGGTAGGTCGAGCAGTTCCGTGACGCATCGGCGGGAGGCGGCGAGGTAGGTGGATCTGAGATCGACGTCGATCCCGAGCACCCACGCCTCGTCCTCCGGCCAGCAGAGGTTGACGGTCTTCCGCAGCGGTTCCGGTGCGAGGTTGCGCACCAGTCCCGACAAGGGGCCGCGCAACAAGTACATCTCGCGTTGCGGTAGCCGGAAGGTCGACGCCCCATCCGGGATCAATAGCGGCTGATTGCCTCGCCACACTCCGAACCAGCAGGATTCGGATGTGGTGTGCCACCGCAGGAAATCGGCCAGGATGGTGCCGTAATCAACGGGCAGCACTCCGGTCGCCGGCTCGTCGCCGTACGTGTACGACGTCGGGACGATGCGTTCCCATTGCACCAGCGGATGAACGACGGCGCCGGTTTCTGCCGCAACCTCGCTCCACCGACGCGCTGTCCTGCGCTGTGCCAGGGGGAGGTCGCGGCGTGCCGCGGTGGCCGGGTCGGGTTCATAAGCCGGGTGCAGCAGGCGTGCGTATGCCGCGAATCCGGTGGGCACTATGGCGCCCACGTCGAGAGGCCGTTCGTGGATGTGCTCGACCAGCCACCGCGCGGGACTCAGGTCGTTCACGACTTCGAGTTCGCCCACCCGGAAACCACCGCTCATGGTCACATGATGCCGCAAACCGGACCTCCCGCACCCGACGTGCGGAACCAGCCCGGCCGATCAGCTCACGGGACCGATTACCGGGTCGACGCCCCGAGATGCGGCACTAGTACTCCAGTTCGAAGTCGCGGTGGTCGTCGGGATCGACTGCGGGGACCAGCTTGTTCCCGGGTCTCAGGGCGGGGTGGTACCCGGCGTCGTGCTCGACCTCGAACTCGGGCACGTCCGGGCCGCTGAGCCGGAGCCGGACGCGGACCGTGGAGTCCTCGCTGATCGGCTCCGCGGTCAACACCTCGGCGATCGCGGGCAGGCCCACCTCGTCCAGGCGCAGCAGCCGCCGCTGGGCGCGCGCGATGCCGCGCCACACGGCGATGCCGAACGGCAGCAGCACCACGGTGAGCACGACGCCGACGGCGCCGCCGTCGTCGGCGGCGTAGACGATCGGTCCGGTGACCACCAACGCCGCGGCGAACAGGCGCAGGACCACGTTGTTGCCCCGGTTGGCCCCGCGCACCTCGACGAACCCGTCCTGCCCCATCCCGGCACCTTAAGCGGGTCGCGGGGGTCGCGGGCCGGGGTTGATCGCCGGTGCGGCCGAAC
Organism: Actinosynnema sp. NPDC004786; assembly: GCF_053601135.1. NCBI lineage: Bacteria > Bacillati > Actinomycetota > Actinomycetes > Pseudonocardiales > Pseudonocardiaceae > Actinosynnema > Actinosynnema sp. NPDC004786. The sequence goes on from NZ_JBSGBG010000027.1 coordinate 79,942, forward strand.
GGCGGCCGGCATCCGGTAACTCCTCGCGCTGCGGCCGGGGAGCCGGTGGCGCGTCAGGCGACGGGCCAGGGGAGCGGGTGAGGCGTCACGTGGTGGGCCGGGTGAGCCGGTGAGCCGTCGCGTGGTGGGCCGGGAAATCGGCGGGCCGTCGCGTGGTGGGCCGGGAAATCGGCGGGCCGTCGCGCGATGGGCCGGGGGAGCGGGTGGGCCGGAAGATCCGGTGCCGGGTCCGGGCACGGAGCGCGGCCGCGGTTGTTCGACCCCGCCCGGCCGCTCCATAGTGGGACGAGCGCGGCGGACCCCGCTCGGACGCGCCTTAGCACGTTCCCGCCCGGTGCGGGGCACTCGAATTCCACCGACCGGTAATCGGTCGCTCATCGGCCATTCCTCGGCCGCACCGTGAACCGGCGATGACCACGGCTCCCCGGCTCGTGGGATATATCTGGCAACCGAGCGCGCCGAATGATGGAGCGCGATTCTCCTGCCGAACGCCGAACGGAAGTCGAGGACGTCATGAGCCTTTCTCCTGGTGCGCCCGAATTCGCGGACGCCCACGCGATCGGGATGCTGGACGGGTTCGGGCTGGCCGTGAAGTACGTCCGGGCCGAGGGCAACACCCTTTACCACGACGACGGCGAGGGCGGGGAGATCGGCGTCCTCGACCTGGCCTGCGGCTTCGGATCGTTGATCCTCGGCCACAACAACCCCGAGATCGTCGCCCACGCCAAGCAATTGTTGGACGAGCAGGTCGCGGTGCACGCGCAGTTCTCCGGCTACTCGTTCGGGATCGACGTGGCGGCCGCGCTGAACCGGATCATCCGCCGCGAGCTGGGCACCGACGAGAAGTTCTACGGACTGTTCGGCAACTCCGGCGCGGAGGCGGTCGAGATCGCCATCAAGCACGCCGAGATGGACCGCGGGATGCGGGCGGCCGAACTGCTGGAGTCGATCGACGGCAACGTGGAGAAAGCGACCGAGGCCGTCCGCGGCGGCGCGTCGGTGGCCGAGGAGGCGTTGACGTCGCTGGGCGTCACCTCGTTCGACGCGCTCGTCGCCGAGGTGCGCCGGCGCAACACCGAGGTCGCGGCCCGGCAGCCGCTGTTCCTGGCGCTGGAGGGCGGCTTCCACGGCAAGCTGGTCAGCAGCATCCAGCTCACCTACAACTCCGACTTCCGCACCCCGTTCCGGGCGCTGGCCGCGCAGGCCCGCTTCGTGCCCTCCGACCAGGTCGAGCTGGCCGCGAAGATCATCGAGGAGGAGCGGGTCGCGCTGCTGGACCTCGTGGTCCGCGACGGCGTGGTCGAGCTGGCCGAGCGGGACTTCCCGGTGTTCGGCGCGTTCTTCGCCGAGCCGATCATGGGCGAGGCGGGCATCAAGCCGCTGACCACCGAGACGGCGCGGGCCCTGCGCGAGGTGTGCGACGCGGCCGGCATCCCGCTGGTGGCCGACGAGATCCAGAGCGGCATGGGCCGTTCCGGCTCGTTCTTCGCCTCGGTGCACTGCGGCCTGCGCCCCGACTACATCATCCTGGCCAAGTCGCTGGGCGGCGGCATCGCCAAGACCGGCGTCGTGCTGGTGCGCGAGTCCCGCTACCGCCGCGACTTCGAGCTGCTGCACACCTCCACGTTCGGCAAGGACGGCTTCTCCAGCCGGATCGCGCTCAAGCTGCTGGAGCTGCTGGAGGCCGACGACGGCGCGGCCTACCGGATGGCCGCCGAGCGCGGCGCGAAGGCCAAGGCCGCCATGGAGGCGGTGGCCGCCGAGTTCCCGGACGTCTTCAAGGAGGTCCGCGGGCGGGGCCTGATGCTCGGCATCCAGTTCCACGACCAGGAGAACTCCGACAACGAGGTGTTCCGCGAGTGGTCCGAGCACCACGTGTTCCTGTTCGCGGTGGCGGGCTACCTGCTGCACGAGAAGCGGATCCGCATCTTCTCCACCGCGAGCAACCCGAACACGCTGCGGTTCGAGCCCTCCATCTACATCACCGACGAGGAGATCGACCGCTTCGCCGAGGGGCTGCGGGACGTGGCGCGGCTCGTGCGGGCCAAGGACGCCGACGCGCTCGCCCGCACCGGGGCCTCGTCGTGACCAGCCAGCTCACCCCTCCGGTCATCGACATCGAGGGCCGCGACATCCACGGCGAGGGCGAGCGGCTGCGCGCCCTCGGCCGGGCGGCCAAGGTGGAGCTGCCCGACGGCGTGCTCGCCTGGTGGGTCACCGACCAGGCGCTGGTCAAGCAGTTGCTCACGGACAAGCGGGTCTCGCGCGACACCTACCGGCACTGGCCCGCCTGGGGCAACGGCGAGAGCGAGCTGGCCAAGACGTGGCCGCTGGCGGTGTGGGTGGCCGACCGCAACATGATCACCGCCTACGGCGCCGAGCACACCCGGCTGCGCAAGCTGGTGGCCAAGGCGTTCACCGCGCGCCGCACCGCCGCCATGCGGCCGCGGGTCGAGGCGATCACGGCCGGGCTGCTGGACCGCCTCGCCGAGCACCCGGCGGGCGAGGTGGTCGACCTGCGCGCGGAGTTCGCCTACCCGCTGCCGGTCGAGGTCATCTCGGAGCTGCTGGGCATCCCCGGCGAGATCCGCGACGACCTGCTGCACTACGTCCACGCGATCATGGACACCGCGGTCACCGCCGAGCAGGCCCAGCACAACCTGACCGAGCTGTACCGGCTGCTGGGCGAGCTGGTGGCGATCAAGCGGCAGCGGCCCGGCGACGACGTCACCACCGGCCTGATCCAGGCCCGCGCCGACGACGGCGACGCGCTCAGCGAGATCGAGCTGGTCGACACCGTGCTGCTGATGTTCACTGCGGGCCACGAGACCACGGTGAACCTGCTCGACCAGACCATCGCCCTGCTGCTGAGCCACCCCGAGCAGCGCGCCCGCGTCACCGCCGGGACGCTGCCCTGGGAGGACGTCGTCGAGGAGTCGTTGCGGCTGGAGGCGCCGTTCACCAACCTGCCCATGCGGTACGCGGTGGAGGACATCGACCTCGGCGACCTCGTCATCCGGCAGGGCGAGCCGATCGTGATCGCGTTCGCCGCGGCGGGCCGCGACCCGAAGGTGCACGGCGCGGACGCGGACCGGTTCGACCCCGACCGCCCGACCCGGCGCGAGCACGTCGCGTTCGGCCACGGCGTGCACCACTGCCTGGGCGCGCCGCTGGCCCGCCTGGAGGCGGGGATCGGCCTGCCCGCGCTGTTCGCCCGGTTCCCCGGGCTGGAGCTGGCCGTGCCCGCGTCGGAGCTGAAGCCGCTGGGGTCGTTCATCTCCAACGGGCACGCCGCCCTGCCGGTGAGGTTGGGCTGATGGACTTCGACTACATCGTGGTCGGCGCGGGCTCGGCGGGCTGCGCGGTGGCGGCCCGCCTGTCCGAGGACCCCGGCGTCACCGTCGCGCTGATCGAGGCGGGCGGCCCGGACGACGACCCGAACGTGAAGATCCCCTTCGCCACGCCCGAGCTGTTCGGCACCGCGCTGGACTGGAACCTCGCCACCGCGCCGCAGGAAGGGCTGGCCGGCCGGTCGGTCACGTGGCCGCGCGGCCGGGGCCTCGGCGGCTCGTCCACGATCAACTTCCAGATGTGGGTGCCCGGCCACGCCGACGACCTCGACACCTGGGACGCCGGCCCGCTGTGGGGCCGGGAGCGGTTCGAGCCGTACTTCCGGCGCGTCGAGCGCTGGGCGGGCGACCCGGACGCGGGCCGCACCCACGGCGACCGCGGTCCGCTCTGGATCTCGCCGCCGCGCGACCCCGACCCCAGCTCGCTCGCGTTCGTGGACGCCTGCGCGGAAGCCGGCCTCAAGCCCATCGAGGGTGGCCTGGGCGGCTCGCCCGAGTCGGGCGCCGCGCTCACCCCGCTCACCCAGCACGAGGGGCAGCGGTGGAGCGCCGCCGACGCCTACCTGCGGCCCGCCGCCGGCCGGCGCAACCTCACCGTGCTGACCCGCGAACTCGTGCACGGGATCGTGCTGGAGGACCGGCGGGCGGTCGGCGTCCGGCTGGCCGACCGCGTCCTCACCGCGCGCCGCGAGGTCGTGCTGAGCGCGGGCGCGATCGGGTCGCCGCACCTGCTGATGCTGTCCGGCATCGGCGACCCCGACCGGCTGGCCGCCGCCGGCGTCCGGCCCCGGGTCGCGCTGCCCGGCGTCGGCGAGGGCCTGCACGACCACCTGGTGGTGGACTTCGTGCTGCGGGCCTCCGGCGACACCCGGTTCACCGACCTCGGGCCGGAGGCCCGGCGGCGGTACGAGGCCGACCGCACCGGCCCGTTCAGCTCCAACCTGCCCGAGGCGGTCGCGTTCTTCCGCGCCGACCGCGGCGACGGGCCGCCGGACCTGGAACTGCTCTGGGTGCCCGCGGCGTTCGACGCCGACGGCACGCCGCTGGCCGCCCGCACGCTCGGCGTCGTGCTGCTGCAACCGCACAGCCGGGGCCGCGTCGACCTGGTCGACGCCGACCCCGCCACGCCGCCGCGCATCGACCCCGGCTACCTGACCGACCCGCGTGACCTGCCCACCTTCCTCGAGGGCGTGCGGTTCGCCCGCGAGGTCGCCGACACGCAGGTGTTCAAGCCGCTGCTCGACGGCCCGCTCACGCCGTGGCCCGCCGACGACGACCGGCTCGGCGCGTTCGTCCGCGAGCACGCCGAGACGGTGTTCCACCCCGTCGGCACGTGCCGGGTCGGCGAGGCCGAGGACTCCGTCGTGGACCCGCGGCTGAAGGTCCGCGGCGTCGACGGCCTGCGGGTGGTCGACGCCTCCGTGATCCCGCACGTGCCCCGCGGGCACACCCACGCCCACGCCGTCGCCCTCGGCGAGCGCGGCGCCGAACTGATCCAGGAGGAGCAATGACGACGAGCGAGTTCACCGCCGTGCTGGAGGCCGTGCGCGAGATCGTGCCGACGCTGCGCGAGAACGGCCGGGCTTCCGAGGACAACCGCTGGATCGTGGACGAGAACGTCCACCTGCTGGAGAAGACCGGCGTGCTGCGCGCCGCCTCGCCGCGCCGCTACGGCGGCCTGGACCTGCCGCTGGCCGAGGCCGCCGAGCTGATCAAGGAGGTGGCGTCGGGCTGCGGCTCCACGGGCTGGGTCACCATGGTGTGGGTGTCCAACGCGTGGCTGGCCACGCTGTACCCGGACCAGGCGCAGGACGAGATCTTCGCCGAGGGCCCCTCCGTGCGGATCTCCGGCGGCTTCACCCCGTCCGGCACGCTGACCCCGACCGAGGGCGGCTACACCCTCAGCGGCACCTGGCGGTTCAACTCCGGCTGCCGCGGCGCGTCGTGGAACATGGCCGCCGCGATCGTGCACCGCCCCGACGGCACCGAGGAAGAGGCCATCGCCATCGTCCCGATGAGCGAGTTCACCATCGCCGACGACTGGGACACCTTCGCCGCCGCCGGCACCGGCAGCGCCTCGTCCACGCTCAAGGACGTGTTCGTGCCCGAGCACCGGGTGGTGACGTTCGAGCACGCCCTGCTGGACAGCACCCCCGGCCGCGAACACCTCACCGCCGACCGCCGCTACGGCCTGTTCCCCGTGGTGTTCACCGAGTGCGCGGCCGCGTGCATCGGCATCGCGCGCGGCGCCATGGACCTGTTCCTCCAGCGCGTCCCGGGCCGGCCCATCACCTACACGTCGTGGACGGACCAGCGGCAGCACCCGCTGACCCAGATCCAGGTCGCCACCGCGGCCAACAAGATCGCCGCCGCCGAGGGCCTCGCCCGCGGCTGGTGGGACCTGCTCCAGGGCCGCGCCGACGAGGGCGGCTCGCTGACCGCCGAGGAGCGGGCCGTGCTGCGCGGCGAGACCGCGTTCGCCATCGCGCTGGCGAAGGAGGCCGTGGAGATCCTCTACGGCGCGAGCGGCGCGTCGGTGCTGCAGAAGTCCGTGCCGATCCAGCGGTTCTTCCGCGACATCGAGGGCTTCGCCCAGCACGGTCTGCTGCTCGACACCACCAACCTCGAGGTGCAGGGCCGCGTCCTGCTCGGGCTCGACCCCGACACCCCGTTCCTGTGACCCGACCCCGTTGACCGACCGGACGCGCACCCCCGACCGCGTCCTGTGCCCCTTGCCAGTGCTCCGCCCGCCGCGGACCGGAAGAACGAGAATGAGATGACCGAGCAGAACCCTCCCCGACAGGGCACGATCGGCCGCCGCACGCTGCTGAAGGCGCTGGGCGTCGGCGGCATCGCGGCGGCGGCCGGCACCGCCGCCGCGACCGGCGTCGCCTCGGCGTCCAGGACGAGGTCGACCGTCCACGACGTGATCGTCATCGGCGCCGGCTTCGCCGGCATCACCGCGGCCCGCGCGCTGCGCCAGCAGGGCGTGCGGGCCGTGGTGCTGGAAGCCCGCGACCGCATCGGCGGCCGGACGTGGACCACCACGTTCGCCGGCGAGCAGGTCGAGCTGGGCGGCCAGTGGATCGCCGAGTCCCAGCCGCTGGCCTTCGGCGAGCTGCAGCGGTACGGCATCCCGCTGATCGGCGACCCCGACTCCTTCCCCGACGTGGCCTACTACCCGGCGTCCGACGGTCCGAGGACGTTCGACTTCCTGTCCGCCAACGACCACCTGGGCAGCCTGATGACGCGGCTGTTCGAGGGCACGCGGGACTACTTCCCGCGCCCGTACGAGCCGCTGTACGCGCGCGACCTGGTGACCCGGGTCGACCGGCTGTCCCTGGGCGCGCGGCTCGACCAGCTCGGACTGTCCACGCAGGACCGCGCGTGGCTGCAGGGCGTCACCGACTCCTACTCCGGCGGCGACAGCTACAGCCGCGGCCTGACCAGCATGGCGCAGTGGTGGGCGCTCGGCGGCCACACGCACGCCGGCTGGGACGCCCAGGTCGCCACCCGGCCGGTCGGCGGCATGCTCGGGCTGCTCCAGCGCATCCTCGCCGACGCCGCGCCGGACCTGCGCCTGAACACGCCGGTGACCACGATCGCCGACAACGGCCGCCAGGTCGACGTGACCACGAGGGACGGTCGCGTGCTGTCCGCGCGCGTGGTGGTCGTGGCCGTCCCGGCGAACGTGTGGCGCACGCTGCGGTTCACCGCCGGGCTGCCGGCCGTGCACGCCGGGGCCAGCCGGTTCGGGCTCGGCGTGCCCAACGTGATGAAGTTCTGGTTCCGCACCAGCGGCGACAACGGCCGCGTGTACGCCACCGGCAAGCCGGGCGACCCGGTCTCGCTGCTGCTGCCGCAGCGGGTGCTGTCCAACGGCGACGTGCTGTCGGTCGGCTTCAGCGAGGACCCGCGGCTGGACATCACCGACCGGGCCGCGCTGGAGGCGGCGATCCGCCGCATCGCGCCCGGCACCAGGCTGCTGGAGCACGCGGTCGGCCCGTGGGGCCGCGACCCGTACTCGCTGGGCGCGTGGGGCATGCGCGGCCCCGACCAGCTCGTCCACCTGCCCGCCATCCAGCAGCCGCACGGCCGGCTGGCGTTCGCCACCGGCGACATCGCGTCCGGCTGGAACGGCGCGTACATCGACGGCGCGATCGAGAGCGGGCAGCGCGCCGCGCGGCAGGCTCTCGACCTCCTCCGGACGGCGTGAGCGCGCCGAGAGCCGATGGAGAGGCCGCCCGGCTAGCTTCGAGGATGATCCCACCACGGTGCGGGTCGTGAGTCGAGGAACAGAAAGAGGGAATCTCGTGAGCCGGTTTGCCGGTAAAAAAGCAGTCATCTCCGGGGGTACGCACGGAATGGGCCTCGCCGTGGCGAAGGCGCTGCTGGCCGGTGGGGCCGAGGTGCTGATCACCGGGCGCGAAGGCAAGAACCTGGAGGCCGCGCGCGAGGAGCTCGGCGAGCGGGCGCACGTCGTGGCCTGCGACGTGACCGACGTCGCGCAGCTCCGCGCGGTCGGCGACGTGGTCAAGGAGAAGCTGGGCCAGGTCGACTTCGTGCACGTCAACGCGGGCTACGCCAAGCTGGAGCCCCTGGAGGCGGTGACCGAGGAGGTCTTCGACCGGACCTTCGGCGTCAACACCAAGGGCGCGTTCTTCACCACGCAGGTGCTCGCCCCGCTGGTCAAGGACGGCGGCGCGATCGTCTTCACCACGTCCATCGCCAACAACGGCGGCACCGCCGGGATGAGCGTCTACGCGGGCGCGAAGGCGGCCGTGCGGTCGTTCGTGCAGGTGTTCGCGGCCGAGCTGGTGGGCCGCGGCATCCGGGTCAACGCGGTGAGCCCCGGTTTCATCGACACCCCGAGCATGGGCGTGGACGCCTCGGCCCAGGAGCGGCAGGAGTTCTCCGAGCTGGGCGACCAGATCACCCCGATGAAGCGGCACGGCTCGCCGGAGGAGGTCGCGGCGGCGGTGCTGTACCTGGGCTTCGACGCCACCTTCACCACCGGGCACGAGCTGGTGGCCGACGGAGGTCTGTCGGTCGTGTCCGCGTAGCGCGCGCGGCCGGAGGGAGGCCCGGTCGTCCCGGTTCGGGACGGCCGGGCCTTTCGCGCTTCCCGGGGCGCCGGTCCCGCGCGCGGTGTTTCCGGGCGCTGTGGGGGCGGCGCGGTTTTTTCGCGTTCCCGAGCGCCCGCGACACCGCTCACGGTGTGCTCACCGCCCGTCCTGGATCGGCCGATGAGCGGCGGGTTATTCCACGATGAGTGGGCTTCCCGGACGGGCCGATAACGTCGGAGCCGGGCATTTGCCGCACTTGCAGGAAGGATTCGCCCATGACGGCCCAGATCGACTTGCAGAACCTGGATCTGACCGACGATCCGGAAACCCAGAACGACGTTTTCCTGGCCGCGTTCAACTCCGGTCAGGGCGCCATCTTCGACAGCCTCTACCGGGACGACTCCATTTCCAACCTGTCCGGCGGGCCGCTCACCGGCGCGGCGCGCACCGAGGCGATCACCGCGTTCCTGGCGACCAAGCCGAAGCTGAAGTCCAAGGTGAAGGCCGCCTACACGGCGGGTGATTCGTCGTTGATCATCGTCGAGTACGACCTCGAGATCACCAAGGAGGACGGCACCCGGCAGCGCATCCTGGGCAAGTGCACCGACGTGCTGGTGCGCGGCGAGGACGGCAAGTGGGTGATGGCGGTCGACCGCCCGGTCGCCGACAGCGTCGAGGACATCCAGGGCTGAGCCGCGCGCGGACCGCGTCGCGCGCCGGCGCGGTCCGCGCACCGCTCGCGGGAAGGACGTGTGCGATGGAACTGGCACCCGAGCTGACCGGGGTGTCCCCGACCGAGATGCGCTCCACCCTCGCCCGCTTCGCCACCGGCGTGGTCGTGCTGACCGTCGGCGGCGAGCACATGCACGGGATGACCGCGAACGCCTTCAGCTCCGTGTCGCTGGACCCGCCGCTGGTGCTGTGCTGCGTGGCCCGCACGGCGACCCTGCACGACGGGATCGCCGCGGCCGGGCACTTCGCGACCTCCGTGCTGAGCGGTGACCAGGAGGCCAGCGCCCGCTGGTTCGCCGACCGCGACCGGCCCGCCGGGCGGGCCCAGTTCGACCGGGTCGACTGGACGCCGGGACCGGCCACCGGCGCGCCGGTGCTGACCGACGCGCTGGCGTGGCTGGAGTGCGAGCTGGTCGACGTGCACGAGGCGGGCGACCACTCGCTGTTCATCGGCCGGGTGCTCGGCACGGGCCGCGGCGACGGCCGGGCCGGGCTGCTGTTCTTCGACGGCGGGTACTGGCAGGTCGACACGAGCGAAAGGCGACGATGAGCATCTCCGAGATCGACATCCGGCCCGCCGTGCGGCCGGCGGCGGCCCCCGCGCCCGCGCCGCGGACCATGCGGGCGTTGCGGGAGCGGCGCGACGAGCTGGCCGACCGCATCGCGCTGGGCGACCGGGTCGCGGTGGAGCGGCAGCACCGGCTGGGCAAGCGGACCGCCCGGGAGCGGCTGGAGCTGCTGCTGGACCCCGGCTCGTTCGTCGAGGTCGACATGTACCGGCGCGGCACGACCGGCGCGCACACCGACGGCGTGGTGGCCGGCTCGGGCACGGTGGACGGGCGGCGGGTGTTCGTCTACGCGCAGGACTTCACGATCTCCGGCGGCTCGCTGGGCGCGGGCCACGCCGCGAAGATCCACAAGGTGCTCGACCTGGCCCTGGCCACCGGCGCGCCGGTCGTCGCGCTCAACGACAGCGGCGGCGCGCGCATCCAGGAAGGCGTGATGGCGCTGGACGGCTATGGCGGCATCTTCCGCCGCCAGGTCGAGGCGTCGGGCGTCATCCCGCAGATCAGCGTGGTGCTGGGGCCGTGCGCGGGCGGCGCGGCCTACTCGCCGGCCCTGGCCGACTTCACGTTCATGGTCCGCGACACCGCGCAGATGTACCTGACCGGCCCGGACGTGGTGAAGGCGGTGAGCGGCGAGCGGGTGACGCACGACCAGCTCGGCGGCGCCGACGTGCACGGGTCGATGTCGGGTGTGGCGTCGTTCGTGCACGACGACGAGGAGAGCTGCCTGGCCGACGTGCGGTACCTGCTGTCCTTGCTGCCGTCGAACAACCTGGAGCCGCCGCCGTCGTGCGAGCCGCCCGAGGACGACGACCTGCGGCCCGACCTGGCGTCGCTGGTGCCGGTGGAGCCGAACCAGCCCTACGACATCCGGGCGGTGATCGCCGAGGTCGTGGACGACGGCGAGTTCCTGGAGGTGCACGAGCGGTGGGCGGGCAACGTGGTGTGCGCGCTCGCCCGGGTGGCCGGCGAGGTGGTCGGCGTGGTCGGCAACCAGCCGCTGGTGCTGGCCGGCGTGCTGGACACCGCCGCGTCCCAGAAGGCGGCCCGGTTCGTGCGGTTCTGCGACGCGTTCAACATCCCGCTGGTGACGCTGGTGGACGTGCCGGGGTTCCTGCCGGGCACCGACCAGGAGTACGGCGGCGCGATCCGGCACGGCGCGAAGCTGCTGTACGCCTACTGCGAGGCGTCCGTGCCGCGGGTGCAGGTGATCCTGCGCAAGGCGTACGGCGGCGCGTACATCGTGATGGACTCCCGGTCCATCGGCTGCGACCTGTCCCTGGCGTGGCCGACGAACGAGATCGCGGTGATGGGCGCGGAGGCCGCGGTGAACGTCATCCACCGCAAGGAGCTGGCCGCCGCGGCCGATCCCGAGGAGCTGCGGTCGGTGCTCGTGGCCCGGTACAGCGACGAGCTGGTGCACCCCTACTACGCCGCCGAACGGGGGCTGGTGGACGACGTGATCGACCCGGCGCAGACCCGGGCGGCGGTGGTGCGGGGCCTGGCGATGCTGCGCGACAAGCGCCGCCGCGCCCCGGCCCGCAAGCACGGCAACGTGCCGTTGTGACGGTTCGGCGGCCGATCCCGGACCAACGGGGCGGCCGCTGACGGCGGGCGGCTGAGCGGCCGGACGGCGCGCTCAGCCGCTTCCGCGTGCCCGGGACCGGCCGGCGGTGCGGGTTGGGCTGGGTCCCCCTCGACGACGACGGCAGGCCGCTGTTCGACCCCACCGCGCGGTCGCCGGTGCCGCGCGACCGCTTGGACCCGCCGAGGTAGCACGAGGAACGGCCCACCGACCGTGGGGGAGCGGTCGGTGGGCCGTGGGGGGAGGGGCTCAGCCCGGCAGGAGGGTGAACGGGTCGTCGCGCAGCGCGGTGCACACCGCGCGCAGTCCCGTGGCCAATTGCTCGATCTGCTCGTCGGTGATGAACACCGACGGCTCGAACCTCAGCGTGTGCGAGGCGCTCGCGGTCGGGAAGACGCGCACGTGGTGGGCGTTGAGCAGGTAGCCCGCCAGCACGTAGCCGAGCAGGCCCTGCCCGGCCAGCTCGCCCACCGGCCCCGGCGCGCCGGTCTGGTCCCGGAACTCCAGCCCGAGCATGAGGCCCTTGCCGCGCACGTCGGCCACGACGGTCGGGAACTCCTCCCGCACCGCGCGCAGCGCCGACTCCAGCGCCGCCCCGCGCTCGACCGCGCGCCCGCAGACGTCGATCGACTCGACCAGCTCGATCACGCGCGTCCCGATGTGGCAGGAGAACGCGTCCTTCGCGAACGTGGAGCTGTGCACCAGCTCGAAGTCCGGCACGTACGTCGACTGCCGGATCAGCGTCACCGCCGACTTGGCGACGCCGCCGCCGATGGCCTTGGCCAGCAGCACGTAGTCGCCGAGCAGCCCGACGTGCGACGAGGCGAAGAACGCGCCCGTGCGGCCGACGCCGGTCTGGATCTCGTCCACGACCACCGGGAAGCCGCCCGCGTCGGCCGCGGCGCGGATGTCGGCCGCGACCTCGCGGTCGAGCACGTGGATGCCGCCCTCGCCCTGGATCGGCTCGACGAAGAACGCCGCGATCACCGGCAGGTCCCGCTCGACCAGCCGGCCGTCCCGGACGTCGAGCAGCGTGACGCGGCACGCCTCGACCTCCTTGGCGACCTCGCCGCCGGACACGAACCGCGCCTGCACGGCCAGCGTCCGGAACGGCAGCCGGTAGCCCGCGTTGTGGGTCAGCTGCACGCTGCCCGCGAGCTTGCCGTGGAAGGAGCCCTCCAGGGTGAGGAACACCGGCGGCGTCCCGTACCGGGCCTCGTTGTGCTCGCGCACCCGTTCGGCCAGGTCGGCGGGCGCGTCGGCCAGGTGCGCCTCGATCTCGTCCCGCACCGCGGCCACCCGCGCGCCCCGCGCCATCTCGGCGTGCTTCAGGGCGATCTCGACGGCCTCCGCGCCGGTGCTGGCGAAGATCGCCGAGTACGGCTCGTCGGCGCCGAACTCGCGCCGCAGCACGCGGTTGAGCGCCAGGGCCAGCTCGTTGGCGTAGGGGTGGTAGGAGAACTGCGCGTGCACCGGCGCCTGCTGCGCCAGCAGCTCGTGGGCGCGGGCCACGACGTCGGGGTGGTTGTGGCCCAGGACCAGCGAGCCGTAGCCGCCGACGAAGTCGACCACCGGCACCTCGTCGCCGGACGGCTTGCGCCACCACAGCGTGTCTGCCTCGCCGCGCACGTACTCGGCGTCCAGCCCCAGTTGGGCCAGCAGTCCGCCCAGGTGCGCCTCGGCCAGTCGCGGCTCCATGTCAGTTGTCGCCGTACGGGTTGTCGATGGCGTAGCGCCACTTGCCGTCCGGGCCCTTGCGCAGCACGTCCAGGCCCGTGCCGGACAGCGTCTCCTCGCCCTCGGCGTCGATCTGCCAGTCCACGACCAGCAGCGCCGTGTCGCCGGTCACGTACGACTCCTTGACCTCGGCGCGCATGACCGGCCGCTTGGCCATGAAGTCCTTCACGGCCTGCGCGTGCTCGTCGCCGCTGAGGGGCTTTTCCGGGTCCCACACCGACACCGCGTCCTCGGTGTAGAGGGACAGGACGACGTCGACGTCACCCGAGTTCATCGCGCGGACGTAGAGGGCGGTCATTTCGGTGGCGTCGTCGGGCAGCGTGAAGTTCGCGGTCATGGGGACCAGTCCTTTTCCGGTGGTTGGTCGGAATGACGGCCCGACGCTAACCAGGGCGCGGTCACGCGCCGGTAACTCGCCGATCGGAGAACGCCCGACGACCGTTTCGTGACTGGGGTCGTGCAATTCCTCGGTAGAACCGGTGGTCGAAAACCATCCCGCTCGCGGAGGACTTGTCGATGACGAACCTGGACGACACGGTCGCGGTGGTCGGTGTGTCCTGCCGGCTGCCCGGTGCGGCCGACCCGGCCGCGTTCTGGCGGCTGCTGCGCGACGGCCTGGACGTGGTGACCGAGGTGCCCGCGGACCGGTGGGAGGCGCTGTCGCCGGAGACCAGGGCCGTGCGCGGCGCGCGGTTCGGCGCGTTCCTGGACGGGGTCGGCGACTTCGACGCCGGGTTCTTCGGCATCTCGCCCCGCGAGGCCGCCGCCACCGACCCGCAGCAGCGGCTGGTGCTGGAGCTGGCCTGGGAGGCGTTGGAGGACGCGGGCATCGTGCCGGGCTCCCTGGCGGGCACGGCCGCGTCGGTGTTCGTGGGCTCGTTGCGCGACGACTACGCCGGGCTGGTGCTCGGGCGCGGCGCGATCACGCAGCACACCAACACCGGCACGCACCGCGGCATCATCGCCAACCGGGTGTCGTACGCGCTGGACCTGCGCGGGCCGAGCGTGGTGGTGGACACGGCGCAGTCGTCGTCGCTGGTGGCGGTGCACCTGGCGGCGGAGAGCGTGCGCAGCGGCGAGTCGCCGCTGGCGCTGGCGGCGGGCGTGAACCTGAACATCCTGGGCGAGGGCGCGCTGGGCGCCGAGCAGTTCGGCGGCCTGTCGCCGGACGGCCGGTGCTTCACGTTCGACGCCCGCGCCAACGGGTACGTGCGCGGTGAGGGCGCGGCGGTGCTCGTGCTGAAGCCGCTGCGCGCCGCGCTGGCCGACGGTGACGACGTGTACGCGGTGATCCGGGGCAGCGCGGTCAACAACGACGGCGCGACGCCGGGCCTGACCGTGCCGCGGCCGGCGGCGCAGGCGGCGGTCGTGCGGGCGGCGCAGCGGCGGGCCGGGGTGGAGCCGGAGGCGGTGCAGTACGTGGAGCTGCACGGCACCGGCACGCCGGTCGGCGACCCGATCGAGGCGGCCGGGCTGGGCGAGGTCTTCGGCGACCGCGCCGAGCCGCTGCCGGTGGGGTCGGTGAAGACGAACGTCGGGCACCTGGAGGGCGCGGCCGGCGTGGTCGGCCTGCTGAAGGCGGTGCTCGCCATCCGGCACCGGGAACTGCCCGCGAGCCTGAACTTCGCCACGCCGAACCCGGAGGTGAAGCTGGCCGAGCACAACCTGACCGTCCACACGGGACGTTCGGCGTGGCCGCACCCGGACCGCCCGCTGGTGGCGGGGGTCAGCTCGTTCGGCATGGGCGGCACGAACTGCCACGTGGTGGTCGCCGAACCACCCGCCCGCACAAGGGGAACCGCCGACGCCGGAGAACCGCGCGCCGTCGCGCCGGGAACGGCCGCCGCTGAGCCGACCGCCGCCGCACCGGGAACGACCGCCGCTGAGCCGGCCACCGCTGAGGTGATCGCCGCCGCGCCGGGAACGGCCGCCGCTGAGGCGACTGCCGGCGCGCCGGAGCTGGCCGGCGAAACCGCCGTCGCGCCGGAGCCGGCCGCGGAAACCGCTGCCGCCGCGCCGGAACTCGCCGGTGCGGCGTCGAAGCCGGTCGCCGCCGGCCCCGGAGCGGTCGCCGCGACCGTGGCCGAGCCCGGAGCAACCGGTGCCGGCGAGGCGGCGGGGTTCGCGCTCGTGCCCGTGTCCGGGCGGACGCCCGAGGCGTTGCGGGCGCACGCGGCGCTCCTGCGCGACACCGCGGGCGAGCCGCGCGACCTCGGCCACTCCCTCGCCACCACCCGCACGTCCTTCGAGCACCGGGCCGTCGTCATCGCGTCCGACCGGTCCTCCCTGGACACCGGCCTCGACGCCGTCGCCGCCGGCATGCCCGCGGCCAACGTGGTGACCGGCTCGGTCGAGGACGGCACGCTCGGCGTCGTCTTCACCGGGCAGGGCGCGCAGCGGGTCGGCATGGGCGCGGAGCTGTACGGCCGCTTCCCGGTGTTCGCGGCCGCCTTCGACGACGTCCTCGCCCACCTCGACCCCGGCCTGCGCGACGTCATCGCCACCGGCGAGGGGCTGGACGACACCGCGTGGACCCAGCCCGCCCTGTTCGCGGTCGAGGTCGCCGCCTACCGGCTGGCCGAGTCGTGGGGCCTGCGGCCGTCCGTCGTGCTGGGCCACTCCATCGGCGAGATCGCCGCCGCCCACGTGGCCGGCGTCCTGTCCCTGCCCGACGCCTGCGCCCTGGTGAGCGCGCGCGGCAGGCTCATGGGCGCGTTGCCGGCGGGCGGCGCGATGGTCGCGGTGGAGGCGGCCGAGGAGGAACTGGACCTGCCGGACGGCGTCGCGCTCGCCGCGGTCAACGGGCCGCGGTCGGTCGTCCTGTCCGGACCGGAGGACGCCGTCCTCGCCTACACCGACACCCTCACCGCGCACCGCACCAAGCGGCTGACCGTCAGCCACGCCTTCCACTCGCCGCTCATGGACCCGATGCTGGACGCGTTCCGGGAGGTCGTGCGCGGCCTGGCGTTCCACCCGCCGGTCATCCCGGTGGTCTCGACCGTCCACCCCGACGCCGACCTCACCGACCCCGAGCACTGGGTCCGCCAGGTCCGCGAACCCGTCCGGTTCCTCCAGGCGCTGCGCCGGCTGGACGTCACGACCCTGGTCGAGGCCGGGCCGGACGGCGTCTGCTCGGCCATGGCCGCCGACGCGGGCATCCGCGCGTTCCCGCTCATGCGCAAGGGCCACGACGAGACCACCACCGCCCTGACCGCGCTCGCCGCCGCCCACACCCGCGGTGTCGCCGTGGACTGGACGGCCCTGCCCGGCGGTCGCCGGATCAAGCTGCCCACCTACCCGTTCCAGCGCGAACGGCACTGGATCGGGGAACAGGCCGCCCCGACCGCGCCGGCGGCCCGGCCGACCGACGTCGACGAGCTGGTCGTGCACCACGTCGCCGCCGTGCTCGGCGCGGACCCCCGCAAGGTCGACCCGCGCCGCCCCTTCCGCGACCTGGGCTTCGACTCCCTCATGGGCGTGCGGCTGCGCGAGGACCTGGCCGCCGCGACGGGCCGCGACCTGCCCACCGGGCTGCTGTTCGAGCACCCGACCCCGCAGGCCGTGATCGCCTACCTGCGGCACGAGGACGTGACCGACGACGTCGTCACGCCGGAGCACTCGCACGAACCGATCGCCATCGTCGGCATGGCGTGCCGCTTCCCCGGCGGGGTGGAGTCGCCGGAGGACCTGTGGCGGCTGGTGGCCGAGGGCCGGGACGCGATCGGCCCGTTCCCCACCGACCGGGGCTGGCCCGGCGACCTGTACCACCCCGACCCGGACCGCTCGGGCGCGACCTACGTCCGCGAGGGCGGGTTCCTGGCCGGCGCGGGCGAGTTCGACCCGGCGTTCTTCGGCATCTCGCCGCGCGAGGCGCTGGCCATGGACCCGCAGCAGCGGTTGCTGCTCCAGACCGCGTGGGAGGCCGTCGAACGCGCGGGCATCGACCCGGAGTCGTTGCGCGGCAGCCGGACCGGCGTGTTCGTCGGCGGCACGGCGGCCGACTACGGGCCCCGCATGCACGAGGCGTCCGAGCAGGCCGAGGGGCACGTGCTGACCGGCGCGACGCCGAGCGTGATGTCCGGCCGCATCGCCTACCAGCTCGGCCTGGTCGGGCCCGCGCTCACCGTGGACACCGCGTGCTCGTCGTCCCTGGTGGCCCTGCACCTCGCGGTGCGGTCGCTGCGCAGCGGCGAGTCCAGCGCCGCCATCGCGGGCGGCGTCACGGTCATGGCCACGCCCGGCATGTTCCTGGAGTTCTCCCGCCAGCACGGCCTGGCCGCCGACGCCCGCTGCAAGTCGTTCGGCGCGGACGCGGACGGCACGGCGTGGGCCGAGGGCGTCGGCATGGTGCTGCTGGAACGCCTGTCCGACGCCCGCCGCCACGGCCACCGCGTGCTGGCGGTCATCCGGGGCAGCGCGATCAACTCCGACGGCGCGTCCAACGGCCTCACCGCGCCCAACGGCCGGTCGCAGCAGCGGGTCATCCGCCAGGCGCTCGCGGACGCCGGGCTCGCGCCGCAGGACGTCGACCTGGTCGAGGCGCACGGCACCGGCACGTCACTGGGCGACCCGATCGAGGCCGAGGCCATCCTCGCCACCTACGGCCGCGACCGCGACGAGCCGCTGCGGCTCGGGTCGCTGAAGTCCAACATCGGCCACGCGCAGGCGGCGGCCGGCGTGGGCGGCGTGATCAAGCTGGTGGAGGCCATGCGGCACGGCGTCATGCCGCGCACCCTGCACGTCACCGAGCCGACGCCGAAGGTCGACTGGACCCGGGGCCGCGTCGAGCTGCTGACCGAGGCCCGCGAGTGGTCGACCGACCGGCCGCGGCGCGCGGGCATCTCGTCGTTCGGCATCAGCGGCACGAACGCGCACCTGGTGCTGGAGCAGGGCGACGCCACCGAGCCGACGCGCGCCGAGGTGACCACGCCCGTGCCGTGGGTGGTCAGCGGCCGCGACGCCGACGCCGCCCTCGCCGGCCTGGACCGCGTCCGGGGCCGGACCGACGTGGCCGAGGTGGCCCGCGCGCTGGCCGGGCGCACCCGGTTCGACCACCGGGCCGTGGTCGTCGGCGTCACGCCGGAGGACTTCGCGACCGCCGCGCCGCTCACCGGCCACGCGACGCCGGGCGGCCGCACGGCGGTGCTGTTCACCGGCCAGGGCGCGCAGCGCGCGGGCATGGGACGCGAGCTGCACGAGGCGTTCCCGGTGTTCGCCCGCGCCCTGGACGAGGTGGCCGACGCCTTCGCGCCGCACCTGGACGTGCCGCTGACGGAGCTGATGTTCGGCGACCGGCCGGAGCTGCACGAGACCCGCTTCACCCAGCCCGCGCTGTTCGCCTTCGAGACCGCCCTCTACCGGCTGGCCGAGCACCACGGGCTGAAGGCCGACCTGGTGGCCGGGCACTCCGTCGGCGAGCTGGTCGCCGCCCACGTCGCCGGCGTGCTCACCCTGGAGGACGCGGCCAAGCTGGTCGCCGCCCGCGGCCGGCTCATGCAGTCGGCCCGGCAGGGCGGCGCGATGATCTCCGTGGAGGCGGCCGAGACCGACCTGGGCGCACTGCCGCCGGGCGTGGCGCTCGCGGCCGTCAACAGCCCGACCTCGCTGGTGCTCGCGGGCGACGAGGACGCCGTCACGGCGTTCGCCGAGCGGTTCCCCCGCGCCCGCAGGCTCAAGGTCAGCCACGCGTTCCACTCCGCGCACATGGACGAGGTGCTGGCCGAGTTCCGCGCGGTCGCCGCGACGGTGACCCACCACGACGCGCGCATCCCCGTCGTCTCGACGGTGACCGGCGAGGTGCTGGACCCGGACGCCGACCACTGGACGCGCCAGATCCGCGCCACGGTCCGCTTCCTGGACGCCGTGCGCGGCCTGGAGCGGCACGGCGCGTCGGTGTTCGTGGAGGTCGGCCCGGACGCGGTGCTCGCGCCCCTGGCGCAGGCCGCGGGCGTCACGGCGGTGGCGCTCGGGCGCAAGGGACGCCCGGAGCCCGCCACGGCGGTGTGGGGCCTGGCGCACGCCCACGCCCACGGCGCGCCGCTGGACGTGGCGTCGTTCGTGCCCGACGCGGCCCCGGCCGAGGACGTGCCGACCTACCCGTTCCGGCGCGACCACTACTGGCTCACCTCCCAGCCGCGCGCCGCGGGCCTGGTGACCACGGCGGTCGAGCTGGCCGAGCGGGACGAGGTCGTGCTCACCGGCGAGGTGTCGCTGACCGCCCAGCCGTGGTTGGCCGGTCACGTCGTCAACGGTTCGGTGCTGGTCCCCGGCACGGCGTTCCTGGAGTTGGCGCTCGCGGCGGGGGAGCGGGTCGGCCTGCCCCGGGTCGAGGACCTGACCCTGGAGGCGCCGCTCGTCGTGCCGGCCACCGGCTCGGTGCCGGTGCAGGTCACCGTGCGGGACGGCAGGTTCACCGTGCACTCCCGGCAGGACACCTGGCAGCGCCACGCCTCGGGCGCGCTGGCCGCGGCCGAGGGCGCGATGGAGGCGTTCCCGTGGCCGCCGGACGCGGTCGAGGAGCCGGTGGACGACGCCTACGACCGGCTGGCGGAGCTGGGCTACGACTACGGCGACCCGTTCCGCGGTCTGCGCGCGATGTGGCGCGACGGGGACGTGGTCTACGCCGAGGTCGCGATCACCGCGCCGGCCAAGGGCTTCGCGGTGCACCCGGCACTGCTGGACGCCGTGCTGCACCCGCTGGTGCTCGACCCGGCCGGACCGGGCCGGATCAGGCTGCCGTTCGCGTGGAGCGGGGTGGAGCTGAACGCGGCCGGCGCGACCGGACTGCGGGTGCGGATCACGCCCGCCGGCGGCGACACGTTCGCCGTGGACGTGGCCGACTCGGGCGGCGTGCCGCTCGGGCGCATCGAGGGCATCACGCTGCGCGCCGTCGCCAAGGACGGCCTCGCGGCCGGCTCCACGTTCACCGTGACGTGGACCGAGGTCGGCGGGGACGAGCCGGTGGGCGACGTGGTCGTCGTGCCGCCCGCCGCGACCGACGACCCGCGGGTGGCCGTGCGCCGCGCGTTGGGGCTGGTGCAGGAGTGGCTGGCCGAGGACCACGACCCGGGCGACCGGCTGGTGTTCCACACCCGGCGCGCCGTCGCCGCCGTGCCGGGCGAGCCGGTGGACGACCTGGCCAACGCCGCCGTGTGGGGCCTGGCGCGGGTCGTGCAGTCCGAGCACCCGGACCGGGTGGTCGTGGTGGACGCCGAGGACGCCGACGCGGTGCCCGCCGCCGTGGCGACCGGCGAGCCGCAGGTCGCAGTGCGGGACGGCCGGTTCCTCGTGCCGCGCCTGACCCGGACCGAGCTGGGCGAGCCCGTGCGGCTGCACGGCACCGTGCTGGTCACCGGCGGCACGGGCGGGCTGGGCGCGCTGGTCGCCCGGCACCTGCACGCCCACCACGGCGTGCGCGACCTGCTGCTGGTCAGCAGGCGGGGCCTGGACGCGCCGGGCGCGCGGGAGCTGGCCGAGGAGCTGGGCGCGCGCGTGGCCGCGGTGGACGTGGCGGACCGCGAGGCGCTGGCCGACCTGCTGGCCGGCGAGCGGATCACCGCCGTCGTGCACGCCGCCGGCCTGCTGGACGACGCCACCACGACCGCGTTGACCGACGAGCAGGTGGACCGCGTGCTCGCGCCCAAGGCGCTGGCCGCCCGCCACCTGCACGAGCTGGTCGGCGAGGTCGAGGCGTTCGTGCTGTTCTCCTCGATCTCCGGCGTGCTCGGCACGGCGGGCCAGGGCAACTACGCGGCCGCGAACACCTACCTCGACGCCCTGGCCGCCCACCGCCGCGCGCAGGGCCTGCCCGCCGTGTCGCTGGCGTGGGGCCTGTGGGGCGCGGGCATGGGCGAGACGTTGGGCGAGGCGGACCTGGCCCGCTGGGCGCGGTCCGGCATCGCGCCGCTGGACCCCGGCCGCGGCCTGGCGCTGCTGGACCGGGCGCTCGCGGGCGACGCCGCGCTGCTCGTCCCGGCCGCGCTGGAACCGTCGCGGGTGGACGCCGACGTGGCGCCCGCGCCGCTGCGCGGCCTGGTGCGGCGGCGGGCCGCCAGGACCACGTCCACCACGTTGACCGAGGCGAACGCGCTGGACCTGGTGCGGTCGCTGGCCGCCGCCGCGCTGGGCCACGCGGACGGCTCGGCGGTGGACCCGGAGAAGGCGTTCCGGGAGCAGGGCTTCGACTCGCTGGCGGGCGTGGACCTGCGCAACAGGCTCATCGCGGCGACCGGGCGCAAGCTGCCCTCCACGCTGGTGTTCGACCACCCGACGCCGACCGCGCTGGCCGCGTTCCTGGTGGCGGGCGCGAAGAAGGTGGAGCGCAAGGCGGCGGTCCGCGCGGACGAGCCGATCGCGATCGTCGGCATGGCCTGCCGCTACCCGGGCGGCGTGCGCTCGCCGGAGGACCTGTGGCGGCTGGTCGCCGAGGGCCGGGACGCGATCTCGGAGTTCCCGACCAACCGGGGCTGGGACGTGGACGCGCTGTACGACCCGGACCCGGAGAAGCTCGGCACGACCTACACCCGGCACGGCGGGTTCCTGCACGACGCGGACCTGTTCGACGCGGCGTTCTTCGGCATGTCGCCCCGCGAGGCGCTGGCCACCGACCCGCAGCAACGCCTGCTGCTGGAGACGGCGTGGGAGGCGTTCGAGGACGCGGGCATCGACCCGACGACCCTGCGCGGCAGCCGCTCCGGCGTGTTCACCGGCGTCATGTACGACGACTACGCCTCACGCCTGCCGGAGACGCCCGACGAGGTGGAGGGCTTCCTGCTGGCGGGCAACACCTCCAGCGTGATCTCCGGCCGGCTCGCCTACACCTACGGCCTGGAGGGCCCGGCGATCACGGTGGACACCGCGTGCTCGTCGTCGCTGGTCGCGCTGCACCTGGCGGCGAACGCGCTGCGGCAGGGCGAGTGCGACCTGGCGCTGGCCGGCGGCGTCACGGTGATGGCCGGCCCCAGCACGTTCGTGGAGTTCTCCCGGCAGCGCGGGCTGTCGCCCGACGGGCGCTGCAAGTCGTTCTCCGCCGACGCGGACGGCACCGGCTGGTCGGAGGGCGTCGGCCTGCTGGTGGTCGAACGGCTCTCCGACGCCCGCAAGCGCGGCCACCGCGTGCTCGCCGTGCTCCGCGGCTCGGCGGTCAACTCCGACGGCGCGTCCAACGGCCTCACCGCGCCCAACGGGCCCGCGCAGGAACGCGTGATCCAGGCGGCGCTCGCCTCGGCCGGGCTGTCGCCCGCCGACGTGGACCTGGTGGAGGCGCACGGCACCGGCACCACGCTCGGCGACCCGATCGAGGCGCAGGCGCTCCTGGCCACCTACGGGCAGGACCGCGAGGAGCCGCTTCGGCTGGGCTCGCTGAAGTCCAACATCGGGCACGCCCAGGCGGCGGCCGGCGTCGGCGGCATCATCAAGGTGGTGCAGGCGATGCGGCACGGCGTCATGCCGCGCACCCTGCACGTCGGCGAGCCGTCGCCGCACGTGGACTGGTCGTCCGGTGCGGTGGAGCTGTTGACCGAGGCGCGGGAGTGGCGTTCCGACCGGCCGCGGCGGGCGGCGGTGTCGTCGTTCGGCATCAGCGGCACCAACGCGCACGTCGTGCTCGAACAGGCGCCGGAGCCGGCGTCGGCCGACCGCGTCACGCCCGAGGTGGTGCCGTGGGTGCTGTCCGCCCGCGACGACGAGGCGTTGCGCGCCCAGGCCGTCGCCCTGCACGCCCACCTGACCGAGCACCCCGACCTGGACCCGGCCGACGTCGGCCTCACCCTGTCCCGGCGGGCGCTGCTGGACCGCCGCGCGGTCGTCTTCGGCCGGGACGCCCTGCTCGGCGAGCTGACCGCCGGCGACGCCGCGGGCCGCGGCAAGATCGCGTTCCTGTTCACCGGGCAGGGCAGCCAGCGGGCCGGCATGGGCCGCGAGCTGTACGCGTCCTCGCCGGTGTTCCGGCAGGCGTTGGACGAGATCTGCGCCCACCTCGACCCGGTGCTGGACCGCCCGCTGCGGGCCGTGCTCTTCGCCGAGCCGGACTCCGCGGACTCCGCGCTGCTGGGCCAGACCGCGTTCACCCAGGCCGCGCTGTTCGCGCTCGAAGTGGCGTTGTTCCGGTTCGTGGAGCACCACGGCGTGCGCCCGGACCACCTGTTCGGCCACTCGGTCGGCGAGGTCGCCGCCGCGCACGTCGCCGGGGTGTTCGACCTGGCCGACGCGTGCACGCTGGTCGCCGCGCGCGGCCGGGCCATGCAGTCGGCGCGCGACGACGGCGCGATGGCCGCGATCGAGGCGACCGAGGAGGAGGTGCGCGCGTCGCTGACCGGCGACCTCGCGGTGGCCGCGGTGAACGCGCCGCGCTCGACCGTGGTCTCCGGTGACGCGCAGGCCGTGGCCCGCGTGGTCGCCGAGTGGTCGGCCCGGGGCCGCCGCACCCGCCGGCTGCCGGTCAGCCACGCGTTCCACTCCCCGCACATGGACGACGTGCTCGACGCGTTCCGCGCCGACCTGGCCGACGTGGTGTTCCGCGAGCCGCGGATCACGCTGGTCTCGGAGGTCACCGGCGAGGTGGCCACGGTGGAGCAGCTCCGGTCGCCGGAGTACTGGGTGCGCCACATCCGCGAGGCCGTGCGCTACCTCGACGGCGTGCGCACGCTGGAACGGCTCGGGACCACCGAGTTCGTGGAGCTGGGGCCGGACGGGGTGCTGACCGCGCTGACCCGGCAGTGCCTGGAGGGCGAGCCGGGGTCGGCGGTGACGTTGCTGCGCGCCGGTCGGCCGGAGCTGGAGCACGCCCTGTCCGCGTTGGGCGTCCTGCACACCCGCGGCATCCCGGTCGCGTGGGACTTCGGCGACGCCCGGCCCGTGCCGCTGCCGACCTACCGGTTCCAGGGCCGCCGGTTCTGGCTGGACGCGCCACGCGCCTCGCGGTCCGCGAACGCGCTGGGCCTGTCCGACCCGCGCCACCCGCTGCTCGGCGCGGCCGTCGAACTGAGCGGCGGCGACACCGTCGTGCTGACCGGGCGCGTGTCGGCGGCCACCGACCGCTGGCTCGCCGACCACCGCGTGCGGGACGACGTGCTGCTGCCCGGCACCGCGTTCGCCGAGCTGGCGCTGGCCGCCGGCGCGTACGCGGGCCACCCGCACCTGGCCGAGCTGACCCTGTCCGCGCCGCTCGTGCTGGGCGCCGCGCAGCTCCAGGTGACGGTCGGCGCGCCGGAGTCCGGGCGGCGGCCGGTCACCATCCACTCGCGGCCGGACGACTCCGCGCCGTGGGAGCAGCACGCGACCGGCGTGCTGACCGACGAGCCGCCCGCCCCGGCGGCGTTCGACTGGCCCGCCGACGCCGAGCCGATCGACCTCGACGGCGTCTACGACCGCTTGGCCGACCACGGCTACCACTACGGCCCGGCGTTCCAGGGGCTGACGGCGTTGCGCCGGGACGGCGACGACCTGTTCGCCGAGCTGAAGCCGCAGGACGGCGGCGGGTTCCTGGTGCACCCGGCGGTGCTCGACGCCGCCCTGCACGCGCTGCTGCCCGGCGTGGCGGACGACGACGCCCCGGCCGTGCTGCCGTTCGCGTGGAGCGGGGTGACGGTGCACTCGACCGCGACGGCGGTGCGCGCGCGGCTGACCCGGCGGGGTTCGTCGGTGTCGCTGGCGCTGGCCGACGCGGCCGGTCGGCCGGTGCTGACCGTGGACGAGCTGGCGTTGCGGCCGCTGGGCGGGCGCGCGGTGCGCGACGGGCTGCACGCGCTGACGTGGCGGCCGGTGACCGTGCCCGCCGACCTGCCGCCGCACGGCCTGGCCGTGCACCGGGTGCCGGACCTGCCGGCGCGGGAGGCGGTCCACCACACGCTCGACGTGCTGCGGCGCGCGGACGGCCCGCTCGCGGTCGTGGTGCGCGACGGGTTGGAGCACGCGGCGGTGCGCGGGTTGGTGCGCAGCGCCCAGGCGGAGCAACCCGGCCGGTTCGTGCTGGTCACCGCGGGCGCGGCGGACACGCCGCCGAAGGCCGGTGACCCGCTGGAGACCCCGGACGCCGGCGATGCGCCGCTGAACGCCGCCGACACGGCGCACGACACCGCGGACGCGTCGCCGAACAGGGCGGATGCCGGGAGCGCGGTGCCGGACACCGCGTTGCTGGACACCGCGCTGCGGCTGGGCGAGCCCGAGGTCGCGGTGCGCGGCGGCGAGGTGCTGGTGCCCCGCCTGGCCCGCACGCCGTCCGCCGACCGCCCCGTCGACTGGGGCGACGGTCCGGTGCTGATCACCGGCGCGACCGGCGCGCTGGGCGCGATCCTGGCCCGGCACCTGGTCACCGCGCACGGCGTGCGGGAGCTGGTGCTGCTGAGCCGGCGCGGCCCGGACGCGCCGGGCGCGGACCGCCTGGTCGCCGGGCTGGACGCGACCGTGCACCTGGTGGCGTGCGACGCGGCCGACCGGGACGCGCTGGCCGCCGTGGTCGCGCGGCACCGGCCGACGGCCGTGGTGCACACCGCGGGCGTGGTGGACGACGGCACGCTGGCCGGGCTCACCGCCGAGCAGGTGGACCGGGTGCTGCGGCCCAAGGTGGACGCGGCCTGGAACCTGCACGAGCTGGTCGGCGACGTGTCGGCGTTCGTGCTGTACTCCTCCGTCGCGGGCCTGCTCGGCACCGCCGGCCAGGCCAACTACGCCGCCGGCAACAGCTACCTGGACGCGTTGGCCGAGCACCGGCAGGCCCTCGGGCTGCCGGCGACCTCGCTCGCGTGGGGCCTGTGGGAGACCGAGAGCGAGCTGTCCGGCGGTCTGTCCGACGTGGACCTGCGGCGGTTGGCCCGGTCCGGGCTCACGCCGTTGGCCGCGGCCGAGGCGATGGACCTGTTCGACGCCGCCCTCGCGCACGGCGCGCCCGTGCTCGCCGTGACCAGGTTCGACCAGGCGGCGCTGCGCGGCCGGGACGACCTGCCCGCCGTGCTGCGCGACCTGGTGCGGGTGCGCCGGGCCGCGCCGAAGGCCGCCGCCGAGCCGGCCGACCTGCCCGCGCTGGTGCGGGCCCAGGTCGCGGCCGTGCTCGGGCACGACGACCCGGACGCCGTCGACCCGCGGCGGGCGTTCACCGAACTCGGCTTCGACTCGCTGACGGCCGTCGAGCTGCGCAACCGGCTCGGCGCGGCCACGGGGCTCACGCTGCCGACGACGGTGGTGTTCGACCACCCGAGCCCGCACGCGCTGGCCGAGCACCTGCGGTCGCTGACGACCGTCGAAGAGGAATCGCTGGTGGACCGCCTGGAGGCGGCCGTGCGGGCGGGCGAGCTGGACGACACCGCGCTGGACCGGCTGCGCGCCCTGCTCGGCGCGGGCCCGGCACTGGACCCCGACCTCGACTCCGCTGACGACGAGGCGTTGTTCGCGCTGGTCGACGAGCTGGACTAGGAGACGACGTGGCTGACGAGAACAAGCTCCGCGACTACCTCAAGCGGGCCATCGCCGACGCGCGGGACGCCCGGAGGCGGTTGAAGGAGGTCGAGGACCGCGACCAGGAGCCGGTGGCGATCGTCGGCATGGCCTGCCGCTACCCCGGCGGCGTGGAGACGCCCGACGACCTGTGGCGGCTCGTGGCCGAGGGCCGGGACGCGATCACGCCGTTCCCGACCAACCGCGGCTGGCCCGCCGACCTGCACGACCCCGACCCGGAGCGGGTCGGCCGGTCCACCACCGGCCACGGCGGGTTCCTGCACGACGCCGACCGGTTCGACGCCGAGTTCTTCGGCCTGTCGCCGCGCGAGGCGCTGGCCGTGGACCCGCAGCAGCGGCTGCTGCTGGAGACGAGCTGGGAGAGCGTGGAGAGCGCGGGCATCGACCCGGAGTCGTTGCGCGGCAGCCGGACCGGCGTGTTCGTCGGCGTGATGTACAACGACTACGGCTCGCGCCCGAACCTGCCGCCCGACGGCGTCGAGGGCTACCTGTTCAGCGGCAGCGCGGGCAGCATCGCGTCCGGCCGGCTGGCGTACACGTTCGGCCTGGAGGGGCCGACGCTGACCGTGGACACGGCGTGCTCGTCGTCGTTGGTGGCGGTGCACCTCGCGGCGAACGCGCTGCGCCGGGGCGAGTGCACGCTGGCGCTGGCGGGCGGCGCGACGGTGATGTCCACGCCGACCGCGTTCATCGAGTTCTCCCGGCTGCGCGGGCTCGCGTCCGACGGCCGCTGCAAGTCGTTCTCCGACCACGCCGACGGCACCGGCTGGGCCGAGGGCGTCGGCGTGCTGGTGCTGGAGAAGCTGTCCGACGCGCGCCGCAACGGCCACCGCGTGCTCGCGGTCATCCGGGGCAGCGCGGTCAACTCCGACGGCGCGTCCAACGGCCTGACCGCGCCCAACGGGCCCGCGCAGGAGCGCGTGATCCGCAGCGCCCTGGCCGCCGCCGGCCTGTCGCCCGCGGACGTGGACCTGGTCGAGGCGCACGGCACCGGGACGACGCTGGGCGACCCGATCGAGGCTCGCGCGGTGCTCGCCACCTACGGCCGCGACCGGGACGAGCCGGTGCGGCTGGGCTCGCTGAAGTCGAACATCGGGCACGCCCAGGCGGCGGCCGGCGTCGGCGGGATCATCAAGGTCGCGCAGGCGATGCGGCACGGCGTGATGCCGCGGACCCTGCACGCGGAGGAGCCGTCCAGCCACGTCGACTGGACCTCCGGCAAGGTGGAGCTGCTCACCGAGGCGCGGGAGTGGCCGCGCGGGGAGCGGCCGCGCCGGGCCGGCGTGTCGTCGTTCGGGTTCGGCGGCACGAACGCGCACGTCGTGATCGAGGAACCCGAGCCCGTCGAGGACGCGGGGGAGGCGCCGGACCCCGGCCTGCCGGTGCCGTTCGTGCTGTCCGGCCGCAGCCCGGAGGCGGTGGCGGCGCAGGCCCGGCGGCTCGCCGAGGCCGGTGTCGCCGGCCGGGACGCGGCGTTCACCCTCGCCACCCGCACCCCCATGCCCTACCGCGCGGCCGCGACCGACCTGCGGGACGTGCCCGTCGCGGCGATCCCGCCGCGCGGCAAGGTGGCGTTCGCCTTCACCGGGCAGGGCGCGCAGCGGGTGCGGATGGGGCTGGAGCTGGCGGCCGCGTACCCGGAGTTCGCCCGCGCGTTCGCCGAGGTGTGCGAGCACCTGCCGGTCCGGGAGGTGATCGAGTCCGGGGTGGACCTCGACCTCACCGGCAACGCCCAGCCGGCCCTGTTCGCGGTCGAGGTGGCGTTGTTCCGGCTGCTGGAGTCCTGGGGCGTGCGCCCGGACTTCCTGGTCGGCCACTCGATCGGCGAGCTGGCGGCCGCCCACGTCGCCGGGGTGCTGTCGCTGGCCGACGCGGCGAAGCTGGTCGCCGCGCGCGGCCGGCTGATGCAGGCGTTGCCGCCCGGCGGCGCGATGGTCGCCGTCCGGGCCGCGGAGGACGAGCTGGAGCTGCCCGACGGCGTGGCCGTCGCGGCCGTCAACGGTCCGCGCTCGCTGGTGCTGTCCGGCGAGGAGGAGGCGGTCCTCAAGGTCGCGGAAGGGTTGCGCGGCAAGCGGCTCGCGGTGAGCCACGCGTTCCACTCGCCGCTGATGGACCCGATGCTGGACGACTTCCGCGAGGTCGCCCGCGGCCTGACCTACCACCCGCCGCGGCTGCCCGTGATGTCCACGGTCGGCCCGGACGCCGACTGGACCGACCCGGAGTACTGGGTGCGCCAGGTCCGCGCCGCGGTCCGCTTCCACGACGCCCTCACCACCCTGCGCGACCGCGACGTGCGCACGCTGGTCGAGCTGGGCCCGGACGCGGTGCTGTCCGGCCTCACCGCCGCCGCGTTCGACGACGTGAAGCCCGTGCCGCTGCTGCGGGCCGGCCACCCCGAACCGCTCACGGTCGCCACCGCGCTGGCCGACCTGCACGCGCGCGGCGTGGACCCGGACTGGACCGCCGTGTTCCCCGGCGCGCGCAAGGTGCCGCTGCCGACGTACGCGTTCCAGCGCAAGCGGTTCTGGCTGGACGCGTCCACCGCCGGCGACGTGTCGGCGGCCGGCCTCACCTCGTCCGGGCACCCGCTGCTCGGCGCGGCGGTCGAGCTGCCGGACGGTTCCACCGTGCTCACCGGCAAGCTGTCCCTGGCCACCCACCCGTGGCTCGGCGAGCACCGCGTGCACGGCGCGGCCGTCCTGCCCGGCACGGCGCTGGTCGAGCTGGCGGGCGACGTCGCCGAGCTGACGATCACCTCGCCGCTGGTCGTCCCGGACACCGGCGCGGTGACCGTCCAGGTGGTCCGCACCGCCACGGCGGTGGAGGTCCACTCGCGCCGCGACGACGAGCCGTGGACCCTGCACGCCACCGGCGTGCCCGACCCGTCCGACGACGCGGTCGAGCACCTGACCGAGTGGCCGCCCGCCGCCGCCGAGCTGCCCGTGTCCTACGACGGCCTCGACCGGCACGGGTACGGCTACGGACCGCTGTTCCGGGGGCTGCGCAAGGTGTGGCAGGCCGACGGCGAGGTGTTCGCCGAGGTCTCGGCCGACGTGCCGACCGCCGGGTTCGCCGTGCACCCGGCGTTGTTCGACGCCGCGCTGCACCCGCTGCTGCCCGGCCTGGTCGAGGACGGCCCGGCCCGGCTGCCGTTCTCCTGGTCCGGCGTCCGGTTCCACGGCGCCGCGGGCACGGCGCTGCGCGTGCGGATCACCCCGACCGGCCCGGACTCGGTGGCGCTGCTGGTCGCCGACAGCACGGGCGCGCCGGTGGTGTCCGTCGCCGAGCTGGTCCTGCGCCCGCTCACCGGACCCGTGACCGGCGCGGGGCTGCTGTTCACGCCGACCACCCGCGCCGCGGCGACCCGCGTGGACGAGGTGTACGCCGTGCCAACCCCGGACGGCCCGGTGCCCGAGCAGGTCCGCCGCGTCACGCACGAGGTGCTGGACCGGCTCCGCGCGTGGGCGGCCGGATCGGGTGGCGTCCTGGGCGTCGAGGTCGGCGACGACCTGGCGCACGCGGCCGTCGCGGGGCTCGTCCGCAGCGCCGCGGCCGAGCACCCGGGCCGGTTCGCGCTGCTGCACCGGGGCGAGGCGGTCGAGACCGTGCTGACCCCGGCCCCGCGGCCCGGCCACGACGGTCCGACGTGGGACTCGGTCCTGGTCACCGGCGCGAGCGGCGCGCTCGGCGCGGCGATCGCCCGGCACCTGGTCACCCGGCACGGCGCGCGCAAGCTCGTGCTGCTCAGCCGCAGCGGCACGGCTCCCGCCGTCGAGGGGGCCGAGGTCGTGGCGGTGGCGTGCGACGCGGCCGACCGCGACGCGCTGGCCGCCGTGCTGGCCGAGCACCCGGTCACGGCCGTCGTGCACGCGGCGGGCCTGGTCGAGGACGGCACGCTGGAGGGTCTGACGCCGGAGCAGGTGGACCGCGTGCTGCGGCCCAAGGTGGACGCCGCGTGGCACCTGCACGAGCTGGCCGGGGACGTGGACGCGTTCGTGCTGTACTCGTCCATCGCGGGCGTGCTGGGCACCGCCGGGCAGGCGAACTACGCCGCCGGCAACACGTTCCTCGACGCGCTGGCCCGCCACCGGCACGCCCTCGGCCTGCCCGCGACGTCGCTGGCCTGGGGCCTGTGGGAGGCCGACAGCACGATGTCCGGCGGCCTGTCCGAGGTGGACCGCAACCGGATCCGGCGGCTCGGCCTCAAGCCGATCCCGGTCGACGCGGCGCTGGCGGCGTTCGACGCGGCCCTGACCACCGGCGAACCGGTGCTCGCGGTGACCGCCCTGGACCGGGCGGCGCTGCGCGAGGACCCGCACCCCGCGTTGCGGGAGCTGGCCCCGAAGCGCCGCGCGGCGCGCAAGCCGGCCTCCGCGCCCACGGACGTCCGCGCGCTCACGGACCTGGTGCGGTCCCACGTGGCGGCCGTCCTCGGGCACCCGGACCCGTCCGGCATCGACGCCCGGCGGGCGTTCACCGAGCTGGGCTTCGACTCGCTGACCGCGGTCGAGCTGCGCAACCGCCTCGCCGAGGCCACCGGGCGGCGGCTGCCCACCACGCTGGTGTTCGACCACCCGACGCCGGCCGCGCTGGCCGAGCACCTGGCGGGCGCGGTCAAACCGGCCGAGGAGGCGGTGACGGCGGCCGACGAGCCGATCGCGATCGTCGGCATGGCCTGCCGCTACCCGGGCGGCGTGCGCAGCCCGGAGGACCTGTGGGAGCTGGTCGCGCAGGGCCGTGACGCCATCGGCGACTTCCCGGCCAACCGCGGCTGGGACCTCGACCGCCTCTACCACCCCGACCCGAAGCACCCCGGCACCACCTACACCCGGCACGGCGGGTTCCTGCACGACGCCGACCTGTTCGACCCCGAGTTCTTCGGCATGTCGCCGCGCGAGGCGCTGGCGACCGACCCGCAGCAGCGGCTGCTGCTGGAGACCGCCTGGGAGGCGCTGGAACGCGGCGGCATCGACCCGACCTCGGTGCGCGGCACCAGGACCGGCGTGTTCACCGGCCTGATGTACCACGACTACGGCACCGGCGGCGCGCTGCCGCCGGAGCTGGAGGGCTACCTGGTCGGCGGCACGTCCGGCAGCGTCGCGTCCGGCCGCGTGGCCTACGCGCTCGGCCTCGAAGGGCCGGCCATCACGGTGGACACGGCGTGCTCGTCGTCCCTGGTGGCGCTGCACCTCGCGGTCGGCGCGCTGCGCCGCGGCGAGTGCGACCTGGCGCTGGCGGGCGGCGCGACCGTGATGGCCACGCCGACCGCGTTCGTGGAGTTCTCGCGGCAGCGCGGCCTGGCCCCGGACGGCCGCTGCAAGCCGTTCGCGGCGGCCGCCGACGGCACCGGCTGGGCCGAGGGCGTCGGCGTGCTGCTCGTGGAACGCCTCTCCGACGCGCGCCGCAACGGCCACCCCGTGCTGGCCGTCGTGCGCGGCACGGCGGTCAACTCCGACGGCGCGTCCAACGGCCTGACCGCGCCCAACGGCCCGGCGCAGCAACGCGTCATCCGCGCCGCGCTCGCCGCCGCCGGCCTGCGGCCGTCCGACGTGGACGCGGTGGAGGCGCACGGCACCGGCACCACGCTCGGCGACCCGATCGAGGCCGAGGCGCTGCTCGCGGTCTACGGCGGCGAGCGCGACCGGCCGCTGGCCCTGGGGTCGCTGAAGTCCAACATCGGCCACACCCAGGCCGCGGCGGGCGTCGGCGGCATCATCAAGGTGGTCGAGGCGATGCGGCACGGTGTGCTGCCGCGCACGCTGCACGTGGACGAGCCGTCGCCGCACGTGGACTGGTCGTCCGGTGCGGTGGAGCTGTTGACCGAGGCGCGGGAGTGGCGGGTCGACCGGCCGCGGCGGGCGGCGGTGTCGTCGTTCGGCATCAGCGGCACCAACGCGCACGTCGTGCTCGAACAGGCTCCGGCGGACACCGGGGCGGAGCGCGCGGCCGGACCGGTGCCCGTGGTGGTGTCGGCCCGCACGCCGCGGGCGCTGGCCGACCAGCTCGACCGGCTGGCGGGCGTGGACGTCCCGGTCGCCGACCTCGCGCACACCCTCGGCGCCGGCCGCGCCCTGCTGGAGCACCGCGCCGTCGTCGCCGCCGAGCACCCGTCCGACCTGCGGGAGGCGGTGGTGCTGCCGAAGGTCCGCGACGGGCGCACCGCGTTCGTGTTCACCGGCCAGGGCGCGCAGCGCGTCGGCATGGGGCTGGAGCTGGCCCGCGCGTTCCCGGTGTTCGCGCGGGCGTTCGAGGAGGTGTGCGCGCACCTGCCGGTGCGCGAGGCGATCGGGTCCGGCGACGGGCTCGACGACACCGGCACCGCGCAGCCCGCCCTGTTCGCGGTCGAGGTGGCGTTGTTCCGGCTGCTGGAGTCCTGGGGCGTGCGCCCGGACTTCGTCGCGGGCCACTCGATCGGCGAGATCGCCGCCGCCCACGTCGCCGGGGTGCTGTCGCTGGCCGACGCGGCCAAGCTGGTCGCCGCGCGCGGCCGGCTGATGCAGGCGTTGCCGGCCGGTGGGGCGATGGTCGCGGTGCAGGCCGCGGAGGAGGAGCTGGAGCTGCCCGAGGGCGTCGCCGTCGCGGCGGTGAACGGTCCGCGTTCGGTGGTGCTGTCCGGTGTGGAGGACGCGGTCCTCGGGGCAGCGGAGGGATTCCGCGGCAAGCGGCTCACGGTGAGCCACGCGTTCCACTCGCCGCTGATGGACCCGATGCTGGACGACTTCCGCGCGGTCGCCCGGGAGCTGACCTACCACGAGCCCACCGTCCCGGCCGTCTCCACGGTCACCGGCGACGAGGCCCGCTGGACCGACCCCGAGTACTGGGTGCGGCACGTGCGCGAGCCGGTGCGGTTCCACGACGCGGCCCGCACCCTGCTCGACCGGGGCGTGACGACGTTCGTGGAGGTGGGGCCGGACGCGGTCCTGACCGGCCTGCTGGCCGCCGTGCTGCCCGAGGGGCACGCCGCGCTGCCCGTGCTGCGCCGGGACCGGTCGGAGCACCGCACGGCCGTGGAGCTGTTCGCCCACCTGCACGCCAGGGGCGTGGCGGTGGACTGGTCGGCGTTCCCCGGCCGGCGGGCGGTGCTGCCGACCTACCCGTTCCAGCGCGAGCGGTACTGGCTCACCGCGAGGCCGCGCCCGACCGGCGGCCACCCCGTGCTCGACGCGGCGGTGCCGGTCGCCGGTCGTGACGAGGTGCTGTTCACCGGGACCGCGACCGAGCCGCTGACCGGCGCGGGCGTGGCCGACCTGGTGTGGCACGCGGGCCGCGAGGTCGGGTACCCGGTGGTGGACCTGGACGTCGTCGCGCTGCCCGGGGCCGGTCGGCTCCAGCTGACCGTCGGCGAGCCGGACGGCGACCGCCGGCCGGTGACCGTGCACGCGTGGCAGGACGGGTGGGTCGAGCAGGCCCGGGGCACGCTCACCGCCGGTCCCGCGATCGAGGCCGAGGTGGACCTGTCCCTGGTCGCGAGCGGCGACCTCGAACCCGCCGTGTGGCGCGGCCTGCGGGCGACCGCGCCCGGCGCCGCGGTGCGCCTGGACGGCTCGGTGTTCCGCGACGAGCAGGGCAACGAGGTCGCCCGGTTCGACTCGGTCGAGTTCCGCGCGCTGAACGGGGTGCCGGTGTACGAGGTGGACTGGGTGCCGGTGGAGCTGCCGCCGGTCGACGGGCCGGCGCCGGACGTGATCCGGGTGGAGTCGTGCGGCGACCCGATCACCACCGCGCACACCGGGACGCGGCAGGTGCTGGCCGGGCTGCGGGAGCGCGCGACGGGCACGGGCCGGGCGGTCGTGCTCACGCCCGACCCGGCGGACCCCGGCGTGGCGGCGGTGTGGGGCCTGGTGCGGGCCGCGCAGGTCGAGGCACCGGACCGGATCGTGCTGGTGGGCGGCCTGCCCGGCGACACGTCGGGCGGTGCCGGCTCGGCCGCGGCGAACGGCGGTTCGGCCGACGCTGCGAACGGATCGGTGCCGAGCGCCGGTTCGGCCGGGGCTGCGACGAATGGCGCGGCACCGAGCGCGGGTCCGGCTGCGGCGAATGGCGTGGCGGCGAGCGCGGTGGCCACCGGCGCTGGTTCGGCGGGCGCGGCGAACGGATCCCGGCCGAGCGCGGGTCCGGCCGGGGCCGCCGCGAGCAGTGCGGCGTCGAGCCCGGTGCCCGGCGGTGCCACCGCGAGTGGCGCGGCGGGCAACGGCGCGGCGTCGAGCCCGGTGCCCGGCGTTGACCTGGCGGCCGTGCTCGCCTCGGTCGTCGCGTCCGGCGAGCCGCAGGTCGTGTTCCGCGACGGCCGGGCGTTCGCGCCCCGGTTGGTGCGGGTCACGGTGCAGGTCAGGCCCCTGCCCGAGGACGCCGTCGTGCACCGGCCGGCACCGCCCGCGCGGGCCGCGCTCGCGGCCCTCACCGACGACCTCCTCGCCGACACCCTCCGCGACACCGCCGAACAGGCGTGGCGGCTGCACCACGACACCTCCGGCGACCTGGTCTTCGCCGCCCCGGTCGAGGGGTTCGGCGCGCCCGGGCACGCGCACTACGCGGCCGGGGTGGCGTTCATGGAGGCCCTGGCCCGCCACCGCGTCGCCGACGGGCTGCCGGGCACGGCCGTGATCACCGGTGGCGACCCGGTCGTCACCGACCGGCCCGCCGTGGTCGCCGCGCCGCTGGCCGAGCTGCCGAACACCGCGTTGCTCCGCGACCTGGTGCGCGCGCCGCGCGTGCCGCTGACCGAACGGCTGGCGTCCACCGTCAACGGCGAGCGCAACCGGGTCGTGGAGGAAGCCGTGCGGACCCAGGTGGCGGCGGTCCTCGGGCACGGCGACCCGCGCCGGGTCGACCTGGACAAGCCGTTCAGCGACCTCGGGTTCGACTCGCTGACCGCCGTGGACCTGCGCAACCGGCTCGCCGCGGAGACCGGCGTGGCGCTGGAGGCGACCCTGGTGTTCGACCACCCGACGCCCGCCGCGCTCGCCGAGGTGCTGCTGGACCGGCTCACGCCCGACGACACCCCGCCGGTGCTGGCCGACCTGGACCGGCTGGAGGCGTCGCTGGCCGAGGTCGACGACGAGCAGCGGCAGCAGGTGACCGTGCGGCTGCGCACCATCCTGTCCCGCTGGTCCGAGCCCGAGCGGACCGACGTCCGCCGCGACTTCGACTCCACCGCCGAGCTGTTCGACTTCATCGACAACCAGCTCGGCCGCGCCGCCCGCTGATCACCCACGACATCGAGGAGAAGGTTGCTGTGTCCAACGAGGAGCGGCTGGTCGAGTACCTGAAGTGGGTGACGGCGGACCTCCAGCAGGCCCGGCAGCGGATCGCCGAGCTGGAGACGCCCGAGCCGGTCGCGATCGTCGCGATGGCGTGCCGCTACCCCGGCGGGGTCGCCTCGCCGGACGACCTGTGGCGGCTCGTCGCGGAGGGCCGGGACGGCATCACGCCGTGGCCCGAGGACCGCGGCTGGGACGTGGACCGGCTCTACGACCCCGAACCGGGCGTGCCCGGCCGGACCTACACCCGCGAGGGCGGTTTCGTCGACCACGCCACCGAGTTCGACGCCGCGTTCTTCGGCATCTCGCCGCGCGAGGCGCTGGGCATGGACCCGCAGCAGCGCGTGCTGCTGGAGACCGCGTGGGAGCTGTTCGAACGCGCCGGGATCGACACGGCGGCGTTGCGCGGCAGCCGCACCGGCGTGTTCGCGGGCGTGGGGGAGCAGAGCTACCTGGGCCTGGCCGGGCCGGAGGAGCTGGAGGGCTACCTCATGACCGGCAAGCTGGGCAGCGTGGCGTCCGGGCGGATCGCCTACGCGTTCGGCTTCGAGGGCCCGGCCGTCACGGTGGACACCGCGTGCTCGTCGTCGCTGGTCGCGCTGCACCTGGCGGTGCGGTCGCTGCGCACCGGCGAGTCGACGCTGGCGGTGGCGGGCGGCTGCACGGTGTACGGCTCGCCCACCGGGTACGTCGACTTCTCCCGCCAGCGGGGGCTCGCGGCGGACGGCCGCTGCAAGTCGTTCGCGGCGGCGGCGGACGGCACCGGCTGGTCGGAGGGCGTCGGCCTGCTGCTGCTGGAGAAGCTCTCCGACGCCCGCCGCAACGGCCACCCCGTGCTGGCCGTGGTCCGCGGCTCGGCGGTGAACCAGGACGGCGCGTCCAACGGGCTGACCGCGCCGAACGGCCCCTCGCAGGAACGCGTGATCCGCGCGGCCCTGGAGGACGCCCGGCTGTCCACCGCGGACGTGGACGTGGTGGAGGCGCACGGCACCGGCACGCGGCTCGGCGACCCGATCGAGGCGCAGGCGTTGCTGGCCACCTACGGCCAGGGCCGGTCGACGCCGCTGCTGCTCGGCTCCCTCAAGTCCAACATCGGGCACAGCGTGGCCGCGGCCGGCGTGGGCGGCGTGATCAAGATGGTGCAGGCGATGCGGCACGGCGTCGCGCCGCGCACCCTGCACGTGGACGAGCCCACGCCCGTGGTCGACTGGTCGTCGGGCGCGGTGGAGCTGCTGCGCGAGGCCCGGCCGTGGCCGGAGTCCGACCGGCCCCGGCGGGCGGCGGTGTCCTCGTTCGGCGTCAGCGGCACCAACGCCCACGTGGTGCTGGAGCACGTGGTCGAGGAGCCCGCGCCGCGCGACCGGGCGCACCACGGCGAGCTGCCGTTCCTGCTCTCGGCGCGGTCCGCCGAGGCGTTGCGGGCGCAGGCCGCGCGGCTGCGCGACTTCGTCGCCGCCCGGCCCGAGGTGCCGCTGGTCGACGTGGCCCACACCCTCGCCACCGGCCGCACCGCCCTGGAGCACCGGGGCGCGGTCGTCGCACGGGACCGGGACGGGCTGCTGGCCGCGCTGGGGGCGTTCGACGGCGGTGCGCCCGCGCCGCAGCGCGGCCGGGTGGCGTTCCTGTTCGCCGGCCAGGGAGCGCAGCGCGCCGGCATGGGGCGTGACCTGCACGAGCGCTTCCCGGTGTTCCGGGAGGCGTTCGACGCGGCGTGCGCGCTGCTCGACCCACACCTGCCGACGCCGCTGAAGGACGTGGTGTTCGGCGACTCCGACCTGCTGCACCGGACCCGGTACACCCAGCCCGCGCTGTTCGCGTTCGAGGTGGCGTTGTTCCGGCTGCTGGAGTCGTGGGGCGTGCGGCCGGACTTCGTCGCGGGCCACTCGCTGGGCGAGC
Source organism: Actinosynnema sp. NPDC004786 (assembly GCF_053601135.1). Classification (NCBI taxonomy): domain Bacteria; kingdom Bacillati; phylum Actinomycetota; class Actinomycetes; order Pseudonocardiales; family Pseudonocardiaceae; genus Actinosynnema; species Actinosynnema sp. NPDC004786. The sequence continues at coordinate 117,583 of NZ_JBSGBG010000027.1, forward strand.
TGACCGCCGCGCACGTCGCCGGCGTGTTCTCGCTGGAGGACGCGTGCGCGCTCGTCGCGGCGCGGGCCCGGCTCATCGACGAGCTGCCCGAGGGCGGCGCCATGGTCGCCGTCGCCGCGCCGGTGGCGGAGGTCGAGCCGCTGCTGACGCCCGGCGCGGGGCTGGCGGCGGTGAACGGTCCGGCGTCGGTGGTGGTGTCCGGCGACGAGGACGCGGTGCTGGCCGTCGAGGCCGAGCTGCGGGCGCGGGGTCGCCGGACCAAGCGGCTCACGGTGAGCCACGCGTTCCACTCGCACCGGATGGAGCCCGCGCTGGCCCCGTTCCGCGAGGTCGCCGCGAGGATCACCTACCACGCGCCGTCGCTGCCGATCGTGTCCAACGTGACCGGCGCGCTCGTGGACGCCGAGGCGTTGTCGTCGCCGGACTACTGGGTGCGGCACGTCCGCGAGGCGGTGCGGTTCGCGGACTGCGCGCGGTCGCTGGCCGAGCGCGGCGTGACCGCGTTCGTGGAGGTCGGGCCGGACGCCGCGCTGACGCCGATGGTCCGCGAGACCACGGACGTCCCGGCCGTCGCGCCGCTGCGGACCGGGCTGGTGGCGGCGCTGGGCGAGCTGCACGGGCTCGGCGTGGCGGTGGACTGGCGCGCGTTCTTCGCCGGCACCGGCGCGCGGCACGTGGAGTTGCCGACCTACCCGTTCCAGCGGCAGCGGTACTGGGTCGACCGGCCGGAGGCGGCCGACGTCGCCGAGCTGGGCGTGGCCGAGGCGGACCACCCGCTGCTCGGCGCGGCGGTGCCGGTGGCGGGGGCCGACGAGGTCGTGTTCACCGGCAAGGTGTCCGTGCGCAGCCACCCGTGGTTGGCGCGGCACCGGGTGCACGGGTCGGCCGTGCTGCCGTCGTCGGCGCTGGTGGAGCTGGCGATCCGCGCCGGCGACGAGGTGGGGTTGCCGCGCCTGGCCGCGCTGGACGTGGTCGCCCCGATCGCCGTGCCGGACCGCGGTGGCGTGCTGCTCCAGGTGCGGGTCGCGAACGGTCAGTTGACCGTCCACTCGCGACTGGACGGCGACTGGACGCTGAACGCCGCCGGCACCCTCGCCCCGGCCCTGCCGCTCGTCCGGGACGACGCGGGCGAGTGGACCGCGCTCGACCCCGTGGCCCCGGACGGGTTCCGCCTGCACCCGTCGCTGCTCGACGCGGCGCTGCGCCTGGTCGGCGAGGGCGACGCGGTGCGGTGGCGGGACGTGGAGCTGCACGCCGTGGGCGCGGCGGACGTGCGGGCGCGGGTGACCGGCGACCGGATCGCGCTGGTCGACCCGAGCGGGGGACCGGTGGCCACGATCGGCTCGGTGGAGCTGCGCCCCACCGCCGCCGACGCCGTGGCGGACGCCCTGCTGCGGCCGCAGGACGCGTTGCTCCAGGTGGTGTGGGAGCCGGTCGAGCTGCCGCCGGCGCACGTGACGCCGCGCGTGGTGCGCTGGGCTCCCGGTGCCGACCTGCACGCGCGGACCGCGTCCGCGCTGGCCGACCTGCGGGGTGACGAGCCGTTCGTCGCGGTCACCTCGTGCGCGGTGCGCGACGTCACCGACGTGGACGGCGCGGCGCTGTGGGGCCTGGCCCGGTCGGCCCAGTCCGAGCAGCCGGGCCGCGTCACGCTGGTGGACGTGGACGGCGACCCGGCGTCGGAGGCCGCTATCCCGGCCGTGGTCGCGGCGGGCGTGCCGCAGGCCGTGGTGCGCCGCGGCGTCGTGCACGTGCCGCACCTGCGGCGCGCGCCGGTCGGGCGAGCCGCCTGGCGCACCGACGGCACGGTCCTGATCACCGGCGGCACGGGCACGCTGGGCGCGATGGTGGCCCGGCACCTGGCCCGCCAGGGGGTGCGCGACCTGCTGCTCACCAGCCGTCGCGGCCCCGACTCGCCCGGCGCGGCGGAACTGCGCGACGAGCTGGCGGCGCTGGGCGCGACGGCGCGGATCGTCGCGTGCGACGCGGCCGACCGCGACCAACTGCGCGCCGCCATCGGCGACACCCGGCTGACCGGCGTCGTGCACACGGCGGGCGTGATCGACGACGCGCTGATCGACGACCTGACCCCGGAACGGCTCGCCGCCGTGCTGCGGCCCAAGGCCGACGCCGCCCGGCACCTGCACGAGCTGACCCGGGACCACGAGCTGGACGCGTTCGTGCTGTTCTCGTCCATCGCCGGGGTCATCGGCGGCGCGGGCCAGGGCAACTACGCCGCCGCCAACGCCTACCTCGACGGCCTGGCCGCCCACCGGGCCGCGCTGGGCCTGCCCGCCACGTCGGTCGCCTGGGGCCTGTGGGCCGAGGCCAGCGGCATCACCAGCGGCCTGACCGAGCTGGACCGGGCCCGGATCGCGCGCGCCGGCTTCCGCCCGGTCGAGACCGCGCAGGGCCTGGCGATGCTCGACGCGGCCGTGGCGTCCGGCACGCCCGCGCTGGTCGGCGCGCCGCTGGACCTGGCCGCCCTGCGGGCCAGGCCGGAGCAGGCCCCGCCGCTGCTGCGGACCCTGCTGCCGCCGGTCCGGCCGGTCGCGCGCACCGGCGCGCCCGCGCCGAACCTCGCCGAGCTGTCCGAGGACGAACGGCGGGAGGTCGTGGCGGAGGTGGTGCGGCGCGAGGTCGCGGCCGTGCTGGGCCTGTCCGGCGAGGTCGAGGACAAGCCGTTCCCGGACCTCGGCTTCGACTCGCTGCTGTCGGTCGAGCTGCGCAACCGGGTCGCCGCCGCCACCGGGCTGGCCCTGCCCGCGACCGTCGTGTTCGACCACCCGACGCCCGGTGCGCTGGCCGCGTTCCTGGCGGGCGCGGCCGGCACCGCGGACGTGGACTACGACGAGGTGCTGGCCGAGGACGTCCGGCCGGCGGCGGAGGTCGTGCGGACCGTCGAGGACCCGCGGCACGTGCTGCTGACCGGCGCGACCGGGTTCGTGGGCGCGTTCCTGCTGCGCGAGCTGCTGCGGGCGTCCGACGCGACCGTGCACTGCCTGGTGCGGGCCGCCGACGAGGCCGAGGGGATGGGCAAGGTCGAGGCGAACCTGCGCTGGTACCGGCTGTGGGACGAGGTCGACCCGGCGAGGCTGCGCATCGTGCCCGGCGACCTGTCCCAGCCCCGGCTCGGCCTGGCCGAGGAGACCTACGACCGGCTCGCGCGCGAGGTGGACGCCGTCTACCACGCGGGCGCGACGGTCAACTGGCTGCGGCCCTACACCGAGCTGCGCGCGCCGAACGTGCACGGCACCCAGGAGGTGCTGCGCCTGGCCGCCCGGCACCGGACCGTGCCGGTGCACCACCTGTCCACCACGGGCGTGTTCGCCGGCGCGCGGGAACCGGGCGTGCCGCTGACCGTGGACGACCCGACCGGCCCGCCGGAGGCGCTGCCCAGCGGTTACCTGCGCAGCAAGTGGGTGGCCGAGCACCTGGTCGCCCAGGCCGCCGACCGTGGCCTGCCGGTGCGGGTCTACCGGGTGGACCTGGTGTCCGGCGACCAGGTCAACGGCGCGTGCCAGACCAGGGACTTCGTCTGGCTGGCCACCAAGGGCCTGGTGCAGGCGGGCGCGGTGCCCGCGGGCCTGGACGGCACGGTCCCGATGGTGCCGGTCGACTACGCCGCCGCCGCGGTCGTGGCGCTGTCCCGGGAGACCGGCGGCACGTTCCACCTCTACAACCCGGGCCGGGTGAGCTGGCGCGAGATCGTGGCGCGGCTGCGGGCGCACGGGTACCGGCTGGAGGAGCGCCCGTGGGAGCAGTGGCGAGCCGCCGTGCTGGCCGACCGGGACAACGCCCTGATCCCGCTGCTGGACGCGTTCGAGCTGATGATCACGGACAACGCGGGCTTCTACCCGGCGGTGGACGTGTCGAAGACGGAGCGGGCGCTGGCCGGCACGGGCATCACGTGCCCACCGGTCACCGGCGACCTGGTCGACACGTACCTGCGGTTCTTCGCCGAGACCGGCTACTACCCACCGACCCGCCAACCGGCCCTGGCCGCCGGCGCGTGACCTGACGGGGGCACCCGGCGGGTGGGCGTCGGCCGGAACGGCACCGCCCGCACCGAGTCCGGCAAC